>DATHOL010000035.1:0-2732 GCA_035484895.1 Bacteroidia bacterium
ATTCTCGCGGATATAATCGAGCGCAAATTTGGCTATCTGCGCAGCAATGCCTTTTCCACGGTATTCGGGCGGGGTATAGACATGAAAAATGGTCATTATATTTCCGGATATGTGATAATCGGCATGGGCAATTTTATCGCCTAATTCAATTTCAAAGCGGCTCGCCTCGGGATTATGTTTAACCGGGTATTCCATTCTGCTAACAAAGATAGTAAATAATGATGGTATATCATGGGGGAATGACGGCGGTCACCGTGTAATACTATATGAATTGTACTTTGCAATTTCAAATTTAACGCCTATGTGTTTTTCAGCTACAGCCAGTTTCGGAGCGAGTGCGGTACTTGCGGTAATAAGTGTGGCATCTTTAAAGCAAGTGCGACACAAATCGCAAATTATGTTCGCCTGCATACCCATCTTTTTCTCCCTCCAGCAATTTACCGAAGGCATTGTATGGTTGTCATTTGCCGCCCCATTTAATGCAACGCTTAATGTATACGGAACGTATGCCTTTCTCATTTTTGCACAGGTGGTATGGCCCCTGTGGATACCTATTGCCATGGTAAGGGTTGAAAATAAAGGAGAACGGAGAAAAATTCAAAGGGTGTTTGTCGCCATTGGTGTAACAGAAGCCATTTACCAGGCCTTTTGCCTGTTCAATTATCCTGTAATTTCAGAAATAACCGCGCACCATATTTATTACCATATCGACCATCCGGACACTTTTAAATATATAGATAAATACATAGAACCGGTTTTCTATGCTTCCGCTACCATTGTTTCGCCCTTTTTTACAAGCGTAAAAAAAATGTGGATAGTGGCTTTAGCAATTCTTATTTCATGTGTAATTACGGTTGTATTTTTTCAACATGTCAGCGTATCGGTCTGGTGCTTTTTCGCTTCCATCATAAGCATTTCCGTTTACCTGATTATGCGTGAACTTAGAATTTCATATAAACTCATGAAGCAATAGTTACTACTCATTCCTCTTCTCTTTTGATTGAGGGGACTGATGGTAAGTATGCTTAGCCGATGCTATAATTACATGTCGTATTAATTAATTTAGTATCCATTCTAAAAAAATAAATTAGTTTTGAGAAATAATTAAACAAGTAAACACCTAAACATTCCTCTCACCTATGAAAAAAATCAAATGCTTTTTATTCGTATTAGCTTCTTTATTTTACATTGATACCTATTCGCAATCTGTTAAATGGGCTGATGAAACCGAAAACAATTCAAAAATTACGGTAAGTGATTTGGCAGGATATACCAATAAAAGCGTATTTGTAATTAAAAAAAGAGCGGATAATGGGTTTAGTGCGGAAAAATTTTTCTTAGATAGGTATGACCTGCCCGACATGAAAAAAGTATGGACAAAAGAAATATGGGGTACAGAAGATGGAACAGATAAAGGAAAAACATTACGGATAAACAATGTATATAGCCTTATAGACGGCGTAATTGTTATAGCATTAAACCATGATTACAGCACAGTTTATGCCATGCAGTTAAGAACTGAAGATGGTGTGCTTTTGGATAGTAAAAAAGTGACCATCGGTGATATGGATGCTAAAAATTCCGAGCAGGCAAAAAACGCTCCGTTCAAGTTTTGCATATCAAAAGATGGAAGCACCCTATTGGGTTATTATGTAAGCAGGCATAGCCCGGTAATTCACACCATTGCCCTGGATGCCAACCTCAATATTAAATGGAAGAAAGATATTATGCCTTCCTTCAGTAATAACGACTTTAATATTGACGAAGTATGTACGCTGGATGGTAATGAAATAGGCCTTTTGGCAAGTATCCGCAATAAAGGAAACGACCAGAAATACCGTTATGTAACCGTTTATTATAATCATACCAATGATTCAAAATTTGAAACAAGAATGGATTTGGGAGGCGACAAGCTTATTGACGGAATTAATTTTGATATGGATGCTAACGGCAACCCTGTTGCAGCCGGCATGTATAAAAACGATGGTAAAAACGGACTCTATGGCTCATTTGGGTTTCGTATAGATGCTGCCACTGGTAAGGTCCTTGCTACGGCATCTACCGAATTCACCAAAGAATTTCTTACCAACTTTATAAGTGAACGTAAAGCAGATAAAGGGAAAGGAGTTCCTGAATTACAGGTAGATGAAATTTATATGACTGCCGATAATGATATTATTGTTGCCGCAGAAAGATATTATGTTGTGGAACATACCAGCGGTGGAATGAATGGAGGTTTTACAAGTACTACCTATGTTTATCATTATGATGATATTGTATTGGCTAAATTGGATGGTAAATCGTGCAAAACAGAATGGGCTGTCATAATTCCTAAAAAACAGATTAGTGTTAATAATTTTAAGGCATCTTATGGCTTCACTATCCAGGCAAACACCATTTATTTAGCGTTTTGCGATAACCGTAAAAATGCAGATATGGACCCTAAAGTATTTACCGAAGACGCTGAGAAGCTAAAAACCGCCGACCTGGACGATAACGGGAAATACCTGGTGACTGCAGTTTGCACGGTAGATGCGGGTTCCGGAAATAACAGCCGGAAATACGTTACAAATTACAAAGAAGATGACAGTAAATTAGTTTTCAGCGCGCTTTCTCTTACTACGCTGCCAAATAATAAAGGGATTTTTGTTTACCGGGGCGATAAAAAGACCGATCAGGGAGGCGTTTTAACCCTGCACTAAACCCTTCTTCATCGTCCATTCATTAAAGTA
>DATHOL010000036.1:0-6455 GCA_035484895.1 Bacteroidia bacterium
GAATCGAGCCAGTTGGCCCTTCGCCAGCGTGCCGACCAGAATAAAAAGGTGGAGGATAAGCGCAAAGAGTTACAGTCGTTCATTGAACGCTTTAGCGCGAATGCGTCTAAATCGCGCCAGGCAACAAGCCGTAAAAAATTGTTGGAAAAGCTGGTGGTGGACGATATACAAGCTTCTACCCGCAAATATCCCGGCATTATCTTTAAAGCTGACCGTGATTGCGGCGACCAGATATTAAGCGTTACTAAATTGGCCAAGTCTTCACCCGAAGGTATTCCATGGTTTACAGATGTAACCTTCACGTTGGATAAAGGCGATAAAGTTGCAATACTTGCTAAAGAGCATCTGGCAATTACCGCCTTTTTTGAAATTATTACAGGTGCCCAGCAGCCTGATTCCGGTGAGTATTTATGGGGAAGCACCATCACCAAATCATATCTGCCAAATGAAAACGCTTCCTTTTTTAAAAGGGATGATAATATGGTTGACTGGCTACGGGAATATTCTACCGATAAGTTGGAAACATATATCCGTGGCTTTCTTGGCAGGATGTTATTTTCAGGTGAAGAGGCGCTGAAAAAAGTAAATGTATTATCGGGTGGTGAGAAAGTGCGCTGCATGATTTCACGTATGATGCTTACCAATGCCAATTGCCTCATACTGGACGAACCGACCAACCACCTCGATTTGGAAACCATCACCGCATTCAATAATGCGTTGACGGATTGGAAGCATGTGGCTTTATTTACCTCACATGATCATGAGTTTACACAAACCGTTGCCAATCGTATAATCGAACTTACCCCGACAGGCATAATTGATAAACGTATGCCTTACGATGAATACATTTTAGATGAAAACATCAAAGCCCAACGGGAAAGGATGTGGGGAAAGGTAGTGCTGGTGTGAAAGAAGAGGGCTATTCATTATCCTCTTCCAAGTCATTATGGTCGCCACCACCTAAGCTATAAAAATTATTCTCTTCATCCTCATTTCCCATATTTTCTTCCTGCTCGTCCAATTCAGACCCCGGAATATCCAAATCCCCACCTGATACATCGTCCCTGAAGTTTTTTTCGTTCAGGTTTCTTAGCTCTGTATCATTGGGGGCTTTCTTTTTAGAAACATCCTCAGGGTCTAAATCCTTTTCTTCAGTAAGCTTGCTATATACATCTTGCCCAGCCGGATAGATAGGATAGCCGGGGAAATCGTCCTTTTTTGCGGTTTCTTCCTGTTCGTTGATTCTCTTTTTCATTGTGTGTAGAATTAAGAATTACATGTAAAATTAAATCGGTTTGAAAGGGTTATGCTGAGATTTCGGTGAAAGCATAAAAGAAATCGATGAACCAACTGTGTTAATAATTTAAAAAAACCAGCCAACCAAAGTCACAGTAGTATATCATAATTTTGCGGCCATCTTAATTTTAGTAATCCAACTATATATATGAGATATTCCCTTGACAAGAAAATCCTTTTCGGATTCAGTATAGCGGCACTGATACTTTTTGTGGTCGCTTTTTTTACATTTAATAACAGCCAGAAGGTTATAGAGTCTGATAAATGGGTGGAACATACCCAAAAAGTGGAATTTCAGCTTCAGCAAATATTGGTTTCAACGGTAGATGCAGAAACCGGCGTTCGCGGATATGTAATTGTGGGCACAGATGCTTACCTGGAACCATTTGAACGAGCATTGAGAAATATACCCTCTTTTATGGATAGTTTAAGGGCGCTTACAATTGACAATCCTATCCAGCAAAAGAATCTTGATACACTTAACCAACTTATTGGCAGAAGCATACTTTATTTAAAAGGGTGTATTGCACTACGTACACCCATTACATCGAACAGCGAAATTGAATGTATAAGAAGCGGAGAGGGAAAAGATATTGAAGACGGGATACGAAAGGTTATTGCCAATTCCAAACGGGTAGAAGATACATTGCTTCTTCATCGTAAAGTTTTAAACCAGGCAGAAACCAATGGGTTTCACTTCGTTTTCTTTATTCTTATTGCCATTATAATTATTATTCTTTTAGTGATGTATATTATAATAAATGCGAATATTAAAACTATAAAAAGCGGGGACGAAAGAATACGGCAATTAAATTTTGACCTGCAGGCTAACAACGCTCAACTTGAAATGGCAAACAGCGAACTGGAATCTTTTTCCTATTCCATATCGCATGATTTGAAAGCGCCATTGAGAGCAATGGTAAGTTTTTCAGAACTCTTGCAAGAACGTTATGCGAAACTACTTGATGAAGACGGTAAGTTATACCTGAATACCATTAATGAAAATGGTCAGACACTGAGTAACATGGTGGATAAATTGCTCGAATTTTCCCGGTTGGGCAGGCAGGATATTCAAAAAACAAATGTGAATATGAATTCCCTTGTGGAAAAAAGTGTGAATGAAATTAATTACGTGGTAAAGCATCACGCAAAAATTAATATAAACCCTGTAGAACCTATAAGCGGCGATCCTGTTTTGCTTTCATTGGTATGGAATAATTTAATTTCAAATGCCGTTAAATATTCAGGAAAAATGGAGAATCCTGTAATTGATATTGGATGTATTGTGAAAAAGGGTGAAATTGTGTACTATGTGAAGGACAATGGCGCAGGATTAAATATGGAATATGCCGATAAGCTATTTGGGGTATTCCGTCGGCTGCATTCACAAACAGACTTTGAAGGCATAGGAATTGGCCTGGCAATTGTAAAAAGGATTGTAACAAGGCATGGAGGCAAAGTATGGGTTGAAAGCGAGGTTTCAAAAGGAGCAACCTTTTATTTTTCTCTTCCATCTTTTGAGATGGAAGCATAAAAACCTCTGGGTGGAATCAAGCAATGCTGCCAACCAAAACAATCCTCAAAGAAAATAGATTTCCTTATTGCTTTGGGGCCGGAGGAAAAGGTGCGGACTTAGCAGGTGTTGTGGTGTAAGTAGGCCCTGCGGGGAATGGCGGCGGGTTGGAAGCCGGAGGCGGTGATGTTTGTTGCATTACAGGCGGGGTTGTATAAGGTGCTGAACCTTGTGCAGGGTTTCCGGCGTTTGGTACCGGAGTTGAGGTGTTGGTTGGTGCAATAGATGGAGGTGTTGTATTCGGTGAAGGAGTTAGTTGAGATTGAGCAGATGCCCGCAACGTAATGACAGTAATCATTCCAATCAATGGAAGTATTTTTTTTGCGTTCATGGTATTTAAATTATGTAAAAACTTTTAAAGGTTCACCGGCAACTTAAAGCCAATCGGGTTGCTCTTGTTAAGCATTGTTTTCCAAAAATTTTCTTTCATATTCATAACCTCAACAGGCGCATTATCTATCCAATGATAGTTTCCGCCCCGGGGTTTGCCTACCAGCAGGGTGTGGTATTTAAACCCATTCTTTTTAAGCCAATCCTCAGTTACCTGCCGATGTTCCGTGGTCCGCGAAGTAAAAAATGTAATAATATGTCCTTCATTGTACCATTTATTAATTGTTTCTGCTGCATCCGGCATCACTTCGGCTGATACCATGCGTTCCGGTTCTTCGTTAGGTATATCTTCACAAATAGTGCCGTCTATATCTACCAAATAATTATTCAGGTGTGCCGGAAGTACCGGAGAAATTTTCTTTCCGTTTTCTTCTTTGAAAACCAATTTTTTGTTGTCGTTGTCCATTTTTTAAATTAATTAAGTATATGGCAAAAGTCTGGATTTTGAAACATTGGTGTGTTACACCATAGGGGAAGATTATTACATATTTCACACGCCCGAAACATATCCTCCCTATCTATTTATGCATCAAAAAAAACTATTACCGTATATTTGCGTCTAAACCCAAGTTATGCGCCCACTGTTTGTCTGGATTTCCATTTTCTCCCTGCTATTTGTTTTTACTTTGGGATATTTTTTTACTCCAGTATTTTGGAGTTTGATAGTGTTTGTTCCCCTGATAGTATTAGGGCTTATAGATATGCTCCAAACAAAAAATACTATTCGCAGAAACTTTCCATTAATAGGGCGTTTGCGCTATTTATTGGGAAGTATAGGTCCGGAGATACACCAATACTTTGTTGAGAATGATGAGGATGGAAAACCCTTCAGCCGCCTCAACCGCAATGTGGTGTATGAGCGTGCCGCTAAAGTGGATGATACGATGCCTTTCGGAACACAGCTAAATGTATATGATCCGGGCTATGAATGGCTGAGTCATTCCATTGCTCCCGCTAATTCCGATGAGTTAAACCATGACCCGCGCATTATTATTGGCGGACCTGATTGTAAACAGCCTTATTCGGCGAGTATTCTCAATATTTCTGCCATGAGCTACGGCTCGCTTAGTCAGAATGCTATAATGGCGCTAAACGCAGGCGCTAAAATTGGCGGATTTTCACATAATACAGGTGAAGGCGGACTAAGCCCATATCATTTGGGGCCCGGCGGCGACATCGTTTGGCAGATAGGCACCGGTTACTTTGGTTGCCGCAACATAGATGGTACGTTCAATGAGAAACTGTTTGCCGAAAGGGCTGTTCTTCCAAATGTGAAGATGATAGAGATTAAACTTTCACAAGGTGCCAAGCCCGGGCATGGCGGTATTCTTCCGGCTAAAAAAGTAACGGAAGAAATTGCCAAAATAAGGTTGGTGCAAATGGGTAAGGACGTAATTTCCCCTCCCCGCCATTTGGCATTCAATAACCCGGTTGAGATGATGCAATTCGTGGCGAAGCTAAGAGATTTGTCAGGCGGGAAACCGGTAGGTTTTAAATTATGCATTGGCATTAAAAGCCAGTTTTTGGCTATTTGCAAGGCTATCATCAAAACCGGAATTTATCCCGATTTTATTACAGTGGATGGGGGAGAAGGCGGTACCGGAGCAGCCCCGATTGAATTCTCCGATTCAGTAGGGATGCCTTTAACAGATGGGTTGGTATTTGTTACCGATGCGCTTATGGGTTTCGGTATTAAAGAAAATATTAAAATTATTGCCAGTGGCAAAGTAGTAACAGGCTTCGATTTGATAAAACTGTTATCGCTCGGCGCCGATGCCTGCAATAGCGCACGTGCCATGATGCTTGCCCTGGGCTGCATTCAGGCATTAAAGTGTAATACTAACAGATGCCCCACCGGTGTTGCTACACAGGATAAGAGCCTGCAGGCAGGGCTTTCCGTAAATGATAAAAAAGTGAAAGTGGCCAATTACCATTTTCAAACAGTAAAGAGTGCAGTAGATATGATGGGCTCTGCCGGAGTAAAAGCTCCTGCCTATATAAACCGGCACCATATTAATAAAAGAGAATCGCGGAGCGTGGTTAAAACATACGCCGAGATTTATCCTTATGTGGCAACCGGTTCTATGCTCGAAAATTCGGAATCTGCTTTCCCTGAACAGTACAAGGCTGATTGGAAGTTTGCAAGTGAATCTATTTTTTAGTTGATAATTTAAAAGAGAGTGTATGAATGAGCCTTGGATAAAGCATCCCACTGTTCTAAATGGTGAAACTGTTGATTTAATTCCGTTAGAGAAAGAACATTTTGATGAATTGTATTTGGCCGCTTCCGATAAAGAACTTTGGAAATATATTCCGTCTGATGGTTCAGTTAGGGAAACTTTCGACAGGCTTTATTATACTGCTCTTGAAGATAGGGAAAAGAGTACCTGCTATCCTTTTATAATTTACCATAAAGTGACAGGAAAAATGATTGGTTCTACACGGTTGATGGATATAGTGCACAAAGATGAAAAACTGGAAATTGGCTTTACCTGGTTAGTAAAGGAGTATTGGGGAACAGGCATTAATTTTGAATGTAAATTGTTGCTGCTTACTTTTAGTTTCAATGTTTTAAAAGCAAGGCGTGTGCAGATAAAGACAGATGAGAATAATCTTCGTTCTCGCAAAGCAATTGAAAAAATAGGCGGACACTTTGAAGGTGTTTTGCGCAAGGACAGAATACGTGATAACGGTACATCGCGGAATGCGGCATATTACAGTATTATTGATGATGAATGGAAAGATGCAGAACAAAAAATAAAAGCAGAGCTAAATGAACATAGAAGAACTGCGTAATTATTGTTTGAGTAAAAAAGGAGTGATTGAAAGTTTTCCTTTCGGAGAAGATACACTTGTATTCAAGGTAGGCGATAAGATATTTTTACTAACGAGCCTTTCGGAACCTGAGAGGTTTAATGCCAAGTGCGACCCGGAGCGCGCTATAGAACTAAGAGCTGAATATGAAGAAATAATTCCCGGCTGGCACATGAATAAAAAACACTGGAATACGGTATTTATAAACGGTCGTTTATCGAATAAACTGTTGAAGGAAATTATTGACCATTCGTATAAGTTGGTATTTGAGGCATTGCCAAAGAAAATAAGAGCGGAGATAGAAACTTTATAAAACCTGTTACCTTTATAAAAGAGTAAAAGGAGGGAATCTACCACCTCCTTTATTCTCTGCTTCCTGATG
>DATHOL010000037.1:0-3997 GCA_035484895.1 Bacteroidia bacterium
TTCATGTTGCCTTTAAGCGAACAATTGGCGCCATACAGGCTATCGCTAAGATACAGCGTATCGCAGCCTGATTTAAAAACCATGGCCGATTCATCACCTGTTGCATCTATTTTCCAGTTTTTTAATTTTTTTGATGATATATCAATTTCATTCGAATTTCCATTTAATGAAAAATTATCCGATGACTCATCATACCTTCCTTTTATTGAAGTACCTGCTGCAATTTTTACTCCCGGGGCAAAAAGGTTGGTAAGCCCGGTATTTTCATTAAAATGCAGGGAAAGCGAATAATCATGCTGCTCTTTATCTCCTTTAATATGTTTTTCTTTCGGAAAAACAGAAGGAATATAGGAAGACATAAGATTTTGCAGGCATTCATAGGTATTAGCTAAATGGAAATGCCCCGAAAGTTCGCCATCGGCATAATCTGATTTGAGGGTTATATCGTGGTAATCTCCTTTTAAAGCAGATGTAAGTGTTAAATGGGTAATCTGATAGACGTCTTTTTTTACAGCATACGATGTGCTGTCAATATACACCGAGCCCTCCAGGTTGTCTATAGTATTTCCGGTCGCGTTCACTTTAATATGTCCCGATAATATTCCAAATGCGCTCGTGTCTTTCAAAATATGCAATGCCGTCAGGTTTGCTTTTGTAATGTGTGTTTCAAACTGAAAAATGCTGTTTTGCGAAGCCAGGCTTACTTTTCCATTAAAATCAAGCAACAGGTGCGGGTCCACAATATTTACAATACCCGAAAAAAATCCTTTTTTAATTTCCCCGCTTAGTTTGGTGTTTTGATAGGTATATTTCCTGTATGTAATACTTTGAATTATCCCGGATAATGTGGCATCGGCATTTTCTTTTTGCAATCCTTTTCCGCTTATAGAAACTGTTGTTGTAATATTTCCAATATCGCTTACCTGCCAAAAATCCCCCAGGTTAAAGTTGTGGGTTTCCAGTCTGCCTGTATATGATGTCTCCTTACTGCCCCGTGGTTCCCACATTTGCAGGTTAGCCGATATGTCTCCTATTCCGGTAGATGCGGAACCATTAGCCTTAAATGACTTTATGGTGCCGTCGAACGAGCCGCTAAAATGGATAGTTTTTAATTTGCTTATGTTATCGGGTAGTTTAATGTGGTCTTCCTTATCAAATGGTGGAGCAGGTAAATCCTCTATTTCCGATTTGGAAGTAACTAAATCAGTAATATTTACCCGTATTAATGCAGAATCAATATCCGTAATATTATCTAAATGCGCTTCTCCTTCCAGGTTGGAGAATTTTCCCCAGCCTATACTCATATGATGGCCTTCCAAATGGTTTACGGTGCCACTATATTCTCCCGATAGTGTGAAACAATTATGTACCGCCTTTAGTCCGTGGGCAAAAGCGGCTACATCATCAAAACATACTCTGCTTCGGGTAAATTTGGCCTTCATATTCACCTTGTTGGTAAAATCATCAAAGTCCGAAAACTTTGAAAACTTAAAGACGAGGTCAGTAGAAATGTCTGAGTTGGCCGTTTGTATTTTTAAAGCATCCAGTTCCATACCACGCGGACAGAGGTTTACAAAGCAGGAAAACTTTTTCAATAGAAAACCGCTTTCTTCTTTGCAGGACAGATTTTCAATGGTTGCCCTTACGGTATCACCCATAAACTTAATGGTGTTTATTTTGGCATTCATTTGGTGAATCCTGAGGTTGGATGTATTTATGCCATAGGAATCCGTACTGGTATCGTGCTGGTTTTGCAAACGGAAATCCACATTATTTAAGAATAGTTTTCCAAAAGCTATTTTCCATCCCGGAGCAGGATTCTTTGCGGTATCTTTTGAGGCAAAAGCATCAATAATAAACTGCAGATTCAGATTATGCTCATTTTTATAAGTGGTAAGGTGTATGGTAGCTTTATCAATTTCAATGTTGCTTAAATAAAGCTGGCGGCTCTTTAAACTCAATTGTCCAATATCGAATTTTAAGTCGGTAGCATATAACAGGGTATCGGCATGTAGGTCTTGCACATAAACGTCTCTTAAAACAAGCTTTTTAAGGAATTCAAAGTCCACTTTGCCAATTTGTATTTTCACATGCAACTTCCTGGAATAATAGTTCGCAATGGTATGTGTAAGCGCTGTTTGAACAAAAGGAAAATTAATCACCAGGTTAAAAAAGAGCAGCAACACCGCAATAAGGGTGAGCAATACAGACAATATTTTCCGCAGTTTTTTAATACCTTTGGGGATTGAATTAACGGACAAAGTTAGAAATAATGAATGAGCATAATGTGAAGATTTTAGCTATTGAATCTTCCTGCGATGATACTTGTGCCGCCGTGTTGTCCGGAACCATGTTGCTTTCCAATGTGGTGGCGGGGCAACAGGTACATCATGATTATGGCGGAGTAGTTCCCGAACTGGCATCCCGCGCTCATCAGCAGAATATTGTGCCTGTGGTGGATATTGCCATTAAAAAAGCAGGCATAAATAAGGAAGAAATTGATGCCATAGCTCTTACCAAAGGCCCCGGTTTGATGGGTTCTTTGCTGGTTGGTGTATCCTTTGCCAAAGCGTTGAGTATAGGTTTAAATAAGCCGCTTATAGAGGTAAACCACATGCAGGCGCATATACTTTCGCACTTTATTCAAACCCCGGGTGAAGAATATCGTCCGCCATCCTTTCCTTTTCTTTGCCTGACCGTTTCGGGTGGGCATACGCAAATTGTATTGGTAAAAGACTATTTTGATATGGAGATATTGGGCCAAACCCTTGATGATGCTGCCGGAGAAGCTTTTGATAAAGCAGCTAAAATTATGGCTTTACCCTATCCGGGCGGCCCATTGGTAGATAAATTCGCCAAAGAAGGAAACTCTAAAGCATTTTCGTTTCCAATACCACATATAGCTGGCTTGAACTTTAGCTTTAGTGGGTTGAAAACATCGTTTCTTTACCTTGTAAGAGATGGAAAAATAAGAAATCCGGGCTTTGTGGAAGAACACAAGAATGACCTTTGTTCTTCATTTCAATACAGGGTAGTATCTATTTTGATTGATAAAATTACAAAGGCTGCAGAACAAACGGGCGTTAATGAAATTGCCATTGCAGGCGGAGTTGCAGCTAATTCAGGTTTGCGAAATGCACTGAAAGAGGCAGCCTTGAAAAACGACTGGAAGGTATATATACCCAATATGAAATATTGCACCGATAATGCCGCCATGATTGGGATAACCGGCTATTTTAAGTTCCTTCGAAAAGAATTTGCCGGTATTGATTTAGTACCTAAAGCAAGATTTGAGTTTAGCCGGAGCCCGGCTGGCAAATAAAAGTTAGAATACAAATGCTTGCCATTTGCTGCGCAGGAAATTTATGGCGGAATTCCAATTTTATTTGGCATCTCCCGTGACATGGTTAATAGTGCCAGAAAACCAGCTTAGAATGAGCTGTAAAGTTGTTTTCTAAGATTTTTAAAACACGATAAAGTGTGACGCAATGTGACGCAAAAGTGAGAACTTTTTTTGTGATTTTTTAAGATGACACCATTGAAGAATCCCAAACAATGTTAAATAAGGACTATTAAGCGCAATATTGTAATTACATTTGTGTTTTAGCTGAATAATGAATTACACCCAAAAAAGCCGTTGGAAACTTGCATTGATAGGAGGGGCATTCCTTATTGCAGGGGCTTCCCTCTATTATACCAACGGGCTAGTTCACAAGGTAGAGAAGGAGGAACGTAACAAGGTACAGCTATGGGCGGAAGCGATACAGAAAAAAGCCAGGTTGGTTAAATACGCTAACTATCTTTTTAATCAGATTGGTTCTGATGAAGAGGAAAAAGTAAAGTTATGGGCCGATGCCACAAAGAGAATTGCCGATGTAAATGCCCCACAGCAAGATTTTAGTTTTCTGCTGGATGTAATAAAGAACAACCACACTGTACCTGTAATAATGGTGGATGATATGGGAAAACCTATACTCGGTTATAACCGCAACCTGCT
>DATHOL010000038.1:0-3828 GCA_035484895.1 Bacteroidia bacterium
CCAGGTATATTGGTGGGGCTCTTTATTAAAGTGGCGAAGGGAATCTATAAATCCGGAAGTCATAAAACCATCAATCCATTCACGTTCCTGGGGCAAAAATCCGGGGGAGTTGGCATTGCTGATTGGGTTATGAATATCTATGGGCTTATGGCAAATATTATAATCGCCGCAAATAATAAGGTTTGGGCGGCTTTTCTTTAGTTCATTAATATAGTTTTGAAACCTTGCCATCCAATCCATTTTAAAAGCCAACCTTTCTTCGCCCGAGGTGCTTGATGGCACGTATACGCTGAAAACGGAAACATCTCCAAAATCGGCACGGATTACACGGCCTTCTTTATCATCGTAATCCCAACCATATACTACATTGTCGGGCTCCTGTTTGCTGAAAATGGCTACACCGCTATATCCTTTCTTTTCAGCAGAATAGAAGTAACTGTGATAACCCGCATCGGTAAAAAGCTGCAGGTCCAATTGCTCGGCCTGTGCTTTGATTTCCTGCACGCATATAATGTCAGGGTTCACTATCTTTACCCAATCTAACCAGCCTTTGGACAAAGCCGAGCGTATGCCATTCAAATTATATGTAACGATTCTTTTCATAGTCTTGACCAAACAAATGTATAGTTTTTGCGTTAATTCACGATATTAGTACTTTTCACCGTTGAACAGATTCCTGTTTTTATTCTTCTCTCTATGCCTGTTTACCTTCCAAACGGGTGAGGCTCAAATGTTGACTAACCAACGTAAAAGGACTGTTTTTATTCAACCCAAAGCAGATACTTTGAGGGTTGATACACTGAGTCTAATACCTGGAACCGTAAATCTCTCTATAGGTTATTTGGAACTGGACTCTACACTATACAAAGTATTGCCGGAAGATGGTAAAATAGTTTTGAACCGCAAAAAGCTGAATGGTTTAGGCTTTAATATCGATACACTAACCTGCACTTACAGGGTATTTCCGTATCTCTTTTCAAAAACATTACAGCATAAAGATAATTCGGTGGTGCATCCTATTTTATATAATAACCAGACTGCGTATGCATACCAGGTTACTCCGAATAACAACAGTAACGATCCATTTGATCTAGGGACTTTGAGTAAAAGCGGCAGCATTTCCCGTGGGATATCATTCGGTAATAACCAAAACCTGAATGTAAATTCCAGTTTGAATTTGCAGTTGGCAGGCAAACTCACCAATAATGTAAATGTATTAGTGGCCGCTACCGATAATAATTTGCCCATTCAGCCTGAAGGCAACACAACACAGTTACAAGACTTTGATAAAGTATTTGTAAAACTGTATGACCAGCATACTAGTCTGGTGGCAGGCGATTTTGAATTGGGCAATCCCAATGGATATTTTATGCGGTTTTATAAAAAGGCGGAAGGAGGTTTATTTACTACAAGTTTTACTACCAAGGCAAATAGAGATACGAACAAAGCCGGAATCATGAAAATTACCTTGGCAGGAGCAATTTCTAAAGGAAAATTTGCGGAAAACAATATAGCGCCTATCGATGGGAATATGGGCCCTTACAGGCTTTCGGGTGCAGATAATGAAACATTTATTGTGGTGCTTTCCGGTTCGGAAAAAGTTTTTTTGGATGGGCAATTAATGCAACGCGGTCAGAACAGCGATTATACCATTGACTACAATGCAGCGCAGGTTACTTTTACTCCGAAACACCTTATTACGGCTTCTTCCGTAATTGTAGTAGACTTTCAATATACCGACCTGAGTTATGAGCGTTCACTCGTTCACGCTGCGCTGGATTATCACCAGGATAAAGTTTCTTTGCGTTTTAATTTATATTCTGAACAGGATGCTAAGAGCCAACAATTGGCACAAACTCTTTCTCCGCAGCAGGAGCAGTTTCTGGCTTCGCTCGGAAATAATATCAGCAATGCTTTTGTACCCGGTATATTGGATACAGCATTCAACAGCACACAGGTTTTTTACAGAAAGGTAGATACAATTGTAGGAGCGCTTAATGATTCCGTATTTGTCTATTCTCCCGATTCCATCATCACTCTTCCAAACTCTTCCAAGCATCACTTTTTGTTGAGTTTTTCACAGGTTCCGCAGGGGCAGGGCGACTATATACAGGTTCAATCTGCCGCCAATGGCAGGGTTTTTCAGTGGAAAGCTCCCATAAATGGTGTTCGGCAGGGAAATTATAATCCGGAAATATTATTGGTAACTCCCAAGAAAAAGCAAATGATTACCGCAGGTGGTGATTACAGGTTTTCGAAAAATACCAGCCTGACAATAGAAGGCGCACTAACTAATAACGATGTAAACACATTCTCTACGTTTGATAAATCGCAGGATGTCGGCTATGCGGGAAAGATTTTATTTCACAATGTGTTGTTTTTGCTTGATAGTACAAAGGAAAATAAAGGCAATGTATGGAGATTGCAAAGCAATGTAAGTTATGAAGGGGTGCAAAAATACTTTTCACCTATTGAGCGTTACCGCTCCGTGGACTTTGACAGAAACTGGAACCGTACCAGCGACAGCATTTTTGATGATCAGAATATTCTGGATGGAAATTTTTTATTTGGAAACAGAAAGGACCAAGTGGGTTATGATTTCCAAACATTTTTAGAAGGAGGCGATTACAACGCCACTAAACAAAGTGGAAATTTGAAACTCAATGAAGCAGGCTTTTTAACTGTAGCAAGCGGTTCCTTGCTTCAAACCAAAACAATTGAAAACACCAGCAATTATTATAAAGAACAGGCTGTTATTTCACATAAATTATTTTTCTGGGTGGCAGGGGCAGGGGAATCGACCGAGAGGGATATTTTTCATTCCAGGTTGACGGATAGTATCGTTGGTACCAGTTCAGGTATTTTTGAACAAGCCAGCAATTATCAATATTACCAATGGAATGTTTTTATAAAAACTCCTGATACAGCTAAAAGAACTTACGGAATCAACTATTCCGAACGCACCGATTATGGAGCCGATATTGCACACAATGAAATGGTGAAATCTCTTTACACTAAAAATATTTCACTGGATGCAGCATTTCTGAGAAACCCTAAAAGCCGTTTTAAAGCCAATGTAACATATCATATTATGCAAGTGCTGGCAGATTCTTCTATAACGGAGGGACAAACTCCGGTGAATGCTTTGGTGGGACAAGCGGAGTATGATGCAACTATTTTAAAAGGGTTAATTTATACAGGAACATTTTACCAGGCCGGTTCGGGTTTGCAGCCTAAGGAACAATATACATACGTGCAGGTGGCGCAAGGAACGGGAGTGTATGCCTGGTCCGATTATAACCACGACGGAGTAAAGCAATTAAATGAATTTTATGTGGCTCCTTTTCCCGACCAGGCAGATTATATAAGGGTATATATACCTACTACCAATTATGAAAAAACAAACACCAGCGCTTTTACTGAAACATTCAATTTGCGCCCAAGCGCTTTATGGTCATCCAAGAAAGGAATACGAAAAGCAATTTCACTTTTTTCAGAACAATTAGCCTTGCATGCAGATAGAAAAACTACAAGCACAAATCTGGTGAATGCCTATAATCCGTTTATACAAAATACGAGTGATACGAATGTAATCGGGCTAAATACTTCGCTTAGGAATACGGTTTATTTTAATCAATTGAATCCGCATTTTGGATTAGACTATACCTACAGCGATACCCGCAGCAAAACAGTGCTGGAAGAAGATGGCGCCCAGTCGAGAATAGCTACTTATGAAGATTTGCACGCCCGTTTCAGCATCACTAATAAATGGATTGTGGAAGGCGAGGGCAAAATGGGATATGATATTAGTTACTCTGAATTTTTTTC
>DATHOL010000039.1:0-3606 GCA_035484895.1 Bacteroidia bacterium
ACGGCGAACTTACCGGAAGTGTTGTAATGGGAGTAAATGGAGGCGTTGGCCCCTATACTTATTCATGGAGCCCTAATATTGGCAATTGCCCAAGAGTAAATAATATAGCGGCAGGCAGTTATACCCTAAATGTAACTGATAGGAACGGATGCATACAACAATCGGCAATTGCTATAACCGAACCAACCGCATTGCGTGCAGGCATCAAAACAAAAGTTTGCCAGGGCCCAATTGATGGAATTGTAGATGTAAAGGTAGTAGGGGGAACCGCACCATATACATATAGCTGGGCTCCGGGCGGAGGTACTTCCGCTTATATGGCTGGACTTTCAACCGGGACTTATACCATAACTGTTACAGACAGCCACAATTGCTTTGATACCTTAACCGTTACTTTTGATTGTGTTAGCACTGGTGATAACCAATTAACAAATAGCTCGGATATAAATGTATACCCTAACCCCAGCAACGGACAGTTTAATGTAGCCGGAGTAACCGAAGGCATGAATATAGAAGTATATGATTATGCCGGAAAGTTGATTTCAAACACCTTTGCAGGCAACGAAACTATGAAGTTGGATATGTCTACCCAACCGAATGGATTGTACTTAGTGAGAATACTTTCTAAAGAACAAGCCTTAGTAAGCCAGAAAAAACTGGTAAAGGCAAACTAGACCTCATTCTGCCTCCTCCTAATAGGAGAAGGTAAACCGAAGACCCCATCAGAAATGATGGGGTTTTTTATTGTGGTTTTTCCAGCAAATTTTTTTATGCTGCATAAAGCATTTTTAGAGGGTTTATGCAATACTTCAAAGCCTATGTTATTTCCAGTTAATCATTGTGTTGTATTGTTGCAACACTTTGAAAACTACTGCTGCCTATTTTTTGCAATGGCATATGCGTGGTAAATGCAATGCACATGCCATACAATAACCCAAACCCACCATTTAATAAGTGAAAGCCGCCGGATAATAAGTGGGGCTAATATGAATGGTTTTTAACCACATCTTTGTGTTGAATTAATAATCGAAGACCATGAATAACTATTTCCTTACGATATTTGCTTTGTCTTGCTTAGGGCTTGGTGAGGGTAAAGCACAATATACTATACTGCATAATTTTAACGGAGTAAATGGCAAATGGCCATATGGTTCACTAACTCTTTCGGGAAATACTTTATTTGGAATGGCAACCTATGGTGGTGCTTATGATACTGGATGTATTTTCTCCATAGATACAAATGGCTCAGGATATAAAGATTTGCTCGATTTTAATGGAAGCAACGGCGCAATACCAACGGGCTCTTTAGTGATATCTGGAAATGTATTATATGGAATGACCCAAAACGGTGGATTAAATGGTGTGGGTAATATATTTTCTATACATATTGATGGCAGTGGATATAAAGACCTACTTAATTTTAACGGAACAAATGGTCAAAACCCTGAAGGTTCGTTAACACTATATAACAATAAGTTATATGGGATGACCTTTGAAGGAGGAGGAATAAGCGGGTTTGGCAATATTTTTTCAATAGACACAAATGGGGCTGGATTTAAAGATTTGCATGACTTCAATTTTATAAATGGCGGAAACCCCAGAGGTTCTTTAACTATTTCTCTTTCAGGGAATGTTTTGTATGGAATGACATCAGAAGGAGCATCTGCAAATTCAGGAAACATATTTTCAATAGATTCTAATGGAAATAACTTTAATGACTTGCTTGATTTTAATGATACAAATGGAGCCGATGTTCAAGGTTCTTTGGTTCTTTTAGGCTATAAGCTATATGGCATGACAACTCAAGGAGGATCAAATAGTCTAGGTGTTGTTTTCTCATTAGATACCGATGGTGTGGGCTATAAGGACATCTTTGATTTTAATGGTACAAATGGAGAGTATCCTTTAGGCTCATTAACCCAAGTTGGAAATAAATTATATGGAATGACAAGCGGTGGCGGCACAAATCATTCCGGTTGCATTTTCTCTATAGATACCAATGGAAGCAGCTATAAAGATTTATTTTATTTTAATTCATTAAGCGGAGCATATCCATATAATTCATTAACGTATTCTACAGGAATTTTATATGGCATGACATATCAGGGAGGGCGTGACAGTGATGGAGTTATTTTTAAAATTGACAGTAATTCAACACTTTCAATTAATGAACTAAATTTAACTTTACGTTCAATAAACCTTTACCCCAACCCCAACAGCGGCATTTTCACCATTTCATTCGTAGGGGCCCAAAATCTTGTGCCCGCTAATATTGAGATTTATAATATGCTCGGTGAAAAATTGTATACCGAGACCCTTCGCTCTGCTCAGGGTGGCAAGCTCATTAATCTTAGCGGTCAGCCAAGCGGCGTTTATTTCTATCGTGTTATAAATGAAAATAGTGACTTGATAGGAGAGGGGAAGTTTGTTATAAATCATTAGAATTTCTTAGTGTTTCTAAGCGAACTTAGTGTCTCAGTGGTGAGTAGTTTTAACCACTTAGGCACTAAGAACACAAAGGTTCCCTAAGGTTAAACATCATAACTCAGCCACTACCTTCACAATCCTCTCCGTAGCTTTTCCATCCCACATAGGCGGTATTTGTCCTTTTTTGTAGGTGCCTTTTTCTACCGATTCAATTTTACTTTCAATCAGTTTTTCATCGAAAGGTATTAGTTCGTTGGTGCCGAGGGTAACTGTTACAGGCCTTTCTGTATTTGGCCGCAGGGTAAGGCATGGCACACCCAAAAAGGTTGATTCCTCTTGTATTCCTCCGCTGTCGGTAATAATCATCAGGCTATCCTTCACTAATTTCTGAAAAGAGAAATAATCCAGCGGCTCGCAGAGGATGAGTTTTTTGTTTTGCTTCAATTCTGTTAATAAGCCATATTTCTCAAGGTTATGAATAGTTCGCGGGTGTGCCGGAAACACCACATTGTATTTTTTAGTAATGTTCTTAACCAGGTTATTCAGTTTCTTCAACCCATCTACAGAGTCCACCGTAGCAGGGCGGTGCATGGTCATCAATAAATACTTTTTAGGCTCCAGTTCAAACTTTTGCAATATGCTACAGTTTTCAATGTCTTTGGAATAAGCCACCAGCGTATCAATCATCGTATTTCCCACAAAGTGGATAGCGTTTTTATCCTTACCTTCTTTCACCAGGGCGTCATACCCGCTTTGTTCGGTTACAAAAAAGTAATCTGACAAATCATCGGTCAGCACCCTGTTAAATTCTTCGGGCATGGTGCGGTCATAGCTCCTAAGGCCGCTTTCGAGGTGGGCAAGGGGTATTCCCATTTTATTGGCGGTTAGCGCTCCCGCTAAGGTAGAATTCACATCGCCGGGTACAATAATCAAATCGGGTTTGTATTCATTCACTGTTTTTTCAAGACCTTTCATAATTTCCGCCATTTGCGAAATGGGGGTGCCTGCTTCCACATTCAGGAAAATATCGGGTTGCAAACGGAACTGCTCAAAAAATATGGAGGACATATTCTTATCAAAATGCTGCCCTGTATGCACAATTTTACAATCCAATTCAGGGTGATTTTTAATTACAGCATGAAACTGCGTAACTTTAATAAAATTCGGACGGGTGCCTAC
>DATHOL010000040.1:0-2911 GCA_035484895.1 Bacteroidia bacterium
AATGGACAGGTAAATAAAATATTGGCATCTTCCCCCGGTTTATAATTATCCTTATCTGCTTTTATTTCAATATTACCTTCCTTAGAGACCTGGAAAGAGTTGTATTGTGTATTGCCTGAGCCATAAGCATAGAAGTATTTGGTTACATAAGACTCGCTATTTGCATCCGCTGCAATTCGCACTTCATATTCTCCCGATTCCTGTGGCTGGTAACTCACCAACGAGTTGGTTCCGGAAATATCCATATTCTTAAAATATACCGTCTTAGTTCTCTCCTGAGATTCATAGCGGGTAGTGGAATAATTATGTGTAAGCACTGTTTCATAATAGTGCTTAATAACTGAAACATACGCATGTGCACTTACTGCATTACCCTTTTTATCAGAAGCCACCAGTCCAATATCCAAGGGTTTATTGGTAGATACCCAAGTATCAAAATCTTTAATTCCGTAAAATGTATTTTGGGTAAATATTTTAAACCCTTCTGACCTGTTAACCGGCCTTCCCGTTTCATCAAAAACTGAAATTATTGCATCTCCGGTCAACAATCCTATGTTTTTATCATCCGGTAATTTAAAGGATACACTGGCATGTCCCTTTTCATCAGTGGTGCCATTATCGGTTAACTGGGTAAACCCGGTTGAGGACGGCCTTACAATACTAAATGTATAATCCGGTAGCTTGTCGGAATAGAAATATCCGAAATGTATATCGCAGGTAGCCTCATAATTTTTGTTGGCAGCAGGCGGGCCAAATAATTCCATTGCCTGAACATCAATATTGGCTGTACCTCCACTTTCAAATTCCTTTTTGTTCATTTGCAGATCAACTTTAATACGCTGCGGCATGAATTCCTCCACCATAAATGAATAACTGTTAAGCATTACATCATTTCCGGAATACATTTCCAGTGTATAGGAGCCTGTCATAGCAGCGCTTGGAACAGAGAAATTAATTGCGCATGAACCTTCCCCGTCCAACTTGCCTTTTATTTCCTGCAGTTGCCTGCCATTTGGCATTTTTACTTTAAACTTAACAGGAATATCCTTTACTGTTTCCCAATTAAAAGTACGTATGATAGAATTGATATTTATAGTATCGCCGGGACGGTAAATATCCCTGTTACTATAAATAAATGCATCATAAGGAACATTATTGGTTGTCTTGCCACCTACGTCAAATTTCGAGACTTCAACACCATCGTATGTAAGCGACATGAAATTAAAATCCTTTTCATACTTGGCAGTTATAGCCACTACATCGTTACCCGGATACTTTGCTTTATCGTAAGCAAAAACGGCAACGCCATCATTATCTGTTATCGCGGTATAAATATCCTGGTTGTTGTTACTGATAAATGAAACACGCACACCTGCCATTTTACCGGCATTTACAAGCGAATGACAGAATACGGTAATATTCTTTTCGCCTTTTTTTACAATCATTCCTATATCAGAAACCACTAACAATTTCCTGTCCTGTACCCATGGCTTCTTTTTATCCTGAACACTCACCAGGTAAATTCCTTTGCGGCTGGCATCATAATTTAAATCTCCCAGATTAATATTCAGTAATGAGGTCCCGTTGCTCTTTGGAAGGGTGGATGTACTGAATTCCCTCGTTACTAATACATCGCCGTAATCAGGATTAGCTGAATAATCCTCTATGTAATGGTAGTTATCATCACTTTCCTCATCATCGTTGGAGCCGCTTTGGCCTTCATCATCACTATGGTTGTAAAATGATTGGTAGTTTTTCCCGTTTCGTAAGTAAAAGAGAATATTATTTTCGTACACTTTATATATAGAGAATTTCACTTTGGGTACACTCACTATTTGCATCGCCAGATTACGGTTACCTTGCGAAGAGAGATAAATACTATTTTTATCAGCAAAGGCTATATACGGTGGGGGATTACCGAAATGGATGGTAGTATGGTAATATGTTTTTGGTTCCTTCCCGAAAATACTTTTCAGCTGCGTAGATATAGTCAGGTTATAATCGGTTTTGTTAGAGAAATCGCCGGTAATGAAAAATCCATTTGACTGGTTGACGATTTTAAATTTCACCGAAGGGCTTATGCTTATAAATTGGTCAATGTCATTATCTGCCAGCGGTTGCGAAGTTTGCACGGATATATATGATTCGCCATTTTGAAATATCGGCAATGCATTTATTACTTCAAAATCATCTTGCGGAGGGATTTGAGAAGTATACTCTAATGCCTTATCTGTAAGTTTTTGACTTCCTATACAAGCCATAGCTTTATCAATACTAACCTGCAATTGACATGGATAATTGGTTCCATCTGTTGGCTTAAAAATCAATCTGACTTGTTTATTATTATCAGCAGACACAAGTTCAGCCTGTACAACATTGGCTCCGGCTGTTACTTTCAATTTCTGTAAAACCGCCGGCGGAGAAACATCATAGTTGAAATCAATATTTACTCCTACATATATTCCCAAGGATGAATTTCCGTCTTTAATGGTCCAGAAGGTTTCAACATTATCGATTTTTAGGTACGGAGTATGAAAAAGAATCGGTTTATCATCAATACCCATGCTTGTTTTGCTATGGCTCGCTAATTTTTTTGTGAGTACAACTTTATAGTCTGTATTCGGAAGAAAAGCCTCGGAAGGTGAAAATGAAAGCTGGTTTGCGGAGAGCCATTCGTAAACCCCTCTTACAGCAGGCTGAAACTGAAGATAGGACGTGCTGTCCCATTTATGCATAAGAGAATCTGTTACCAGGTCTTTGTTAAATGTAAAAACCAAAGCTTGCTGGGTTTGAATTTCCCCGTCGGGGAAATTTACTTCTTTAACTTTTAATTTTCCATTCGGATTACAGGAAGCAAATAGCAGTGCAAAGCAAGCTGCTGGCAGAAAGAGGCGAACAATACGTTTCATGG
>DATHOL010000041.1:0-13125 GCA_035484895.1 Bacteroidia bacterium
AATCAAAATGTGGGTATGGAAATAGGAACCGATTACCTTTTGGGAAATACAAATGACCTTTATATCTATAATCGTTCCACCTTTTCTGCCGCCGCTTATTTTAACCCGGGAAATAATGTTTGGTTATCTGCAAGAAATACAAATTCCGATTTTTATTTGACCAATGCGGGCTGGCTCGGGCTAGGCGTTACTATACCCGGTTGGCCGCTCGATGTGCAGAACAACCAAACCATAGGTATCCGCTACAAAAAAACCGGCAATGGCCAGGATGCGAGGATAAATATTATTGATAATTCGGGGCTGCAAACTGCGGGATGGTCTTTAGCTGTTGGTTGGGCTACAGGTGGTGATTTCAGTTTAATTCAGGAAGGATTGTTTGGCAATGTTATCTATGCTTCCCATGTTAATCAACGGGTGGGGATATATACCTCTACTCCTGCAGATATGTTTGATGTGAATGGAACCGCCGGAAAACCGGGAGGAGGCACCTGGATTGCCTTTTCAGACAGAAGAATGAAACAACAGATAAACCCTTATACCGACGGACTAACACAATTGCTTAAAATTAGCCCTGTAACCTATCACTACAATGAATTATCGGGATATGATACAAAACCGCAATATGTTGGTGTTATAGCACAAGAGTTAAAACCTATTGCACCCTACATGGTTGGTACATTTACGAAAGACAGCGTACAATATTACAACGTGGATAATTCTGCCATGACCTATATGATTATTAATGCTGTGAAAGAACAGCAGACAATGATTTTAGGCAACCAGGCTGCAAACACAAGCCAGCAAGCGGAAATAGACGAACTGAAAAAACAAAACGAAGAACTCAAACAGCAACTTTCAGAACTTACCAACACAGTGAATCAGATTTTGAATAGGCAGAAATAGAATTTCTTTTTTTATATTCTAATAGCTTTATAAATTGTTTATCAGCTCATTTACATAATTTAGGGATTTGAAATTATTTTTTAGATTAAATATTTATTAACAAATTATTCACTTGTTATCAAATAATGTTTACATTTGACTCATATACCTTTTAAAACCCTATGAGACATGAAAAAAATTTACTCCTCTGGAATTTGGATATTTCCCCTTTTCCTTGTAGCCACCGGGCTTCGGGCACAAAATGTTGCAATAAATAATTCCGGTAATGCTGCTTACGTAAGCGCAATACTTGATTTAAGCAATCATAATACAGCAGGAACGGTAGGCTTTCTGCCGCCATACGTAACATTTGCCCTACCCCTTTCAAATTTTCAAATATCGGGAACTGCAGCGCAATCAAGCGGTATGATTGTTTACAATACCGGAGGCGCTAACCCGGAAGGATTATACTATTGGGATAATACGATTCCATCATGGGTTGCAATGGGTTCTACCGTAAGTGGTGCGGGAACACTAAACTATTATGCCCGATGGACACCTGCCGGCAATACCCTAGGTATTGGTTTCACAGAAGACAACGGTACATCCATATCAATGAGCAATCCGGCAAGCGCGCCTGTTAATACACAAATGTTAACTGTTACAGGCAATGCAACATCCATTAATGGAATAGTAGGTAAATCCACGGCAACGGGAGGAGCCGGCGTAATAGGTAATTTAGTTAACCCCGGAGTATCCGGCGGATATGGCGTAGAAGGCTTAGTTTCAGGCGCCGGCGGCGGATTTCAATATGCAGTGTATGGTTCATCAACCATAACTGCCGGAAACGGAATAGGAGTTTCGGGCCAGGCTACCGGAGGCGGTGCAGCCATCAACTATGGAGGATATTTTACGGCTTCAGGAGGTGCTTCAAATTATGGAATAATAGTTCCCAACAACGGAGGTTTTGCAGGTTTGTATACCACAACGCCTGTCAATACCCTGGACGTTTTCGGTTCTTTTGGAACCCAAATGTCTACCGCTGTGTTAACTGCAAACACTACGCTTGATGCAACCCATTCAACCGTGCTTGTAAACCCTACAGGAGGCGCATTTACTATTACCCTGCCAACACCGGGCCCAACTAATATCCGCAGGGTATATACTATTGTTTATTCTCCTTCGGCAGTAACAGTAAATGCGGTTACCATACAACCTACTGCAGGAAGCATTATTACAAACGGAGTATCCAGCGCATCTATTACTCTTAGCGGAGGTTCCGTTACCTTGCAGAGCAATGGCGCTAACTGGTACACGACAGGAGATTGGACAGGCGGTCAATTATCCGGTAGCGGTACGTTAAACTACCTGGCTCGGTGGACACCCAATGGAAATACTCTGGGAATAGGTGTTACGGAAGATAATAATGCTTCTGTTTCTATGAGCAGTCCTGCCAGCGCACCAGTAGCTTCGCAAATGCTTACCGTAACCGGAAATGCAACCGCCGTTAATGCTATTACAGGAACTACTGCACAAGCTACAGGATATGGAGTACAGGGAATAAATACCTCAGCAACAGGAACCACTTCAGGTGTATATGGAAGTTCGGCATCTAACGCCGGATACGGGGTATATGGAACCACATCTAATACAGGAGGAATTGGAGTATATGCTATAAATTCTGCTCCTGATAATATAGGGCTGCCGGGTTGGGGCGTTTATTCTCAAACTTCGCAGGAAGGGTTTACGGAAAACTCATCTGTAATGGGTATTCAGGAAGGTACCGGTTATTATAATATTGCCGTTCAGGGATTAGCTGATTTTCCATACTATAATACCTTTAATTATGTTCCCACTTATGGTGCAGGTGTTTTCGGCAATGGCCTTGCGGAGGGTGTTGTTGGAATATCGCCGGGCTATTTTGGCGCGGGCGGAATCGGTGTAAAGGGAATAGCAGCCGGCGGTGGCGGAGTAAATCCTCAAGCGTTGGAAAATTATGGGGTAGAAGGTGAAATAGGAACTGGAGGTGCAGGTGTTGCAGGTTTTTCAAATAGCCTTGCTACGTGGCCGGGCGCAGTTACTACAGCAGGTACTATGGGCTTGGCAAACGGTGCAGGTTCCACTGTAGGAGCTGTGGGAATAAATCAAAATGTCAACGGTGTTGGCGTTGCCGGATTAGGTAATAATATTGGAGCATTAACTATACCTGCAACAGGTGCGGGCGGCGCTTTTACAGGTAACAGCGGAGGTGTTGCAGCTTACGCAAAAACAATAGCTTCGGGTGTGGGTGTTATTGGCGCAGGTAATAATATTGCCGCTCCAATTGTTCCGGCTGCAGGCGCAGGAGCATCTTTTACAGGTGTTAATGTAGGGGCTGCCGGTTGGGCTACCACCAGCGCAACAGCCACAGGTATTGTGGGTGTAGGAAATAATCTTGCTGCTTATACTACCTATGCCAATGGTTCAGGTGGCGCTTTCAGCGGAACCTCTGTTGGCGCTATGGGCTACGGTACTGTTGCAGCATCTGCAACCGGCGTTCTGGGTATTGGTAATGCAACAGGGGCAACTGTTTTAGCCACCGGTTCCGGTGGTTCTTTTAACGGAACCAGCTATGGTATATACGCCAGAACTACAGCAGCTAATAATCCAAGCGGAGCCTTTCAAGGGTTTAACACAGCTACCGGAAATACCGTGTATGTAGATTATTGGAATGGCACTAACTATAAAATATTAGGAACCTCTCCCGGAGCAGTTTCCTGCTCGGTACTCGATTCGAAAGGGAATTCGGTAGTAATGCACGCACCGGAAACTCCGGAAGCATACTTCGAAGACTATGGACAGGGACAGTTGGTGAACGGCAAAGTACATATTGATATGGATCCGAGCTATTCGAAAAATATTTGTGTGAATGACAAGCATCCTCTAAGGGTGTTTATACAGTTGGAAGGCGATTGCAAAGGCGTATATGTTGCTAATAAAACGGCTACCGGATTTGATGTGGTTGAACTGAACGGAGGCACCTCCAATATTACTTTCCAATATCACATAATAGGCAACCAGGCCGATGCCGTAATGCCTTCGGGAGTAGTATCTAAATTTGCTGATTTACGATTTGAACCTACCCCTAAACCGGTAGAAACAATCACTACTGATACAAAGTCCAGTACAGGAGTCGTAAGCACTTCGGTACAAGAATACAATCAACCTAAAGCTTCGCCTGTAGAAGTTCCTGAACCGGGCCATACAGCCAAAATACCTGCTGAATTTATTAAAAAATATAAAGACAGCCAGAAAAAGTAAAATAGAATCTATTTTATTTCTGAATAAAAATTAGCGCCATGCTACAAATTTGTAGCATCGGCGCGCTAATTTATTGTTGAATATTTACTATCTCTATTTTGGAAGGCGTGTCAATAGTTTGTCATCTTCCCAAAAGTCATTGACTGAGTTTTGCATAGCATTTGCCACAACCAATTAAATGTTACAGTTGATTAAAATTGTATTAAATGCTGAAAACCTTATGTGGTAATAGATGCAGGGCAATATTACACGTTGAAATCCGTGAAAAAGTGTAACATTAGAAATCAAGGAAGTCCACAGCGAAATTTAATATTGGCATTTTCCCCATTGCATGGGATACTGAATCCGCCAACCGGCGGACAGCATAACAAGGACACCCACCCAAGCCCCTCCAAAGAGGGGAATTAGCGCTATTTAGTGCTTGCCTTTCTTCTTTTCCTTCCACATTTCGTTGAAGGATTTGGGGGCTACGGTAGGCAGGGTTCTTTGTTCACCCCAGGCTTTTTTAAAGAAGCGTTTTATCATCAGGTTTTTGAAGAAGGCTCCTCCCCTTTCCATACGGCTGCGTTTGAGCATGGCTTTGCGCCAGAACCTCCATACGGTATCTTCACCACGGGTCGTGAACTTCTCTTCGACTGAATCTTTGCGGTTAAGCAGTAAGAGTTTATGTATATCTATTTCAACCGGGCAGACCTCAGTACATCTTCCGCAAAGCGAGGAAGCATAGCTGAGGTGTTTAAACTCTTTCATGCCACTCATGCTAGGCGTAATAACGGAACCGATTGGTCCGCTATAAGTGGTTCCGTATGCATGGCCGCCAATATTTCTATAAATAGGGCAGGCATTCAAGCAGGCTCCGCAACGTATACAGTTAAGAGCACGGCGTTGTTCTTTACGGGCCAATAAGTTTGTACGGCCATTATCTAATAACACTACATACATTTCTTCGGGACCGTCTACTTCGCCTTGCTGGCGCGGGCCTGTGAGTATGTTATTATAGACTGTCACACGCTGACCGGTACCATGGGTGGCAAGCAAAGGCCAGAATAAATCTACATCGGAAAGGGAAGGTATAAGCTTTTCAATACCGGCAATGGCAATATGTATTTTAGGGAAAGCAATAGACATAAAAGCATTACCTTCATTTTCCGATACGGCTACTCCCCCAATATCTGCAATCAGGAAGTTTGCGCCGGTAATACCTGCATCAGCTATGGGATATTTCTCCCGCAGCATTTTCCGAACGTATGCAGTAATTTGTTGTGGAGTCCAGTCTATAGGAGTGCCTTTCTTTTCATGGAAGAGCTTAGCAACATCCTCTTTACTCTTATGCATAGCCGGAGTAACAATATGGTAAGGTGGTTCGCCATCCATCTGCTGAATAACCTCTCCTAAATCAGTCTCTAAACTCTCTATATGATGTTTTTCCAAAATATGGTTCACCTCTACTTCCTCGGTAACCATCGATTTGGCTTTTACGATAGTCTTAGCGTTTGCTCTTTTAAGTATATCCGTAATCTCTTTCATTGCCATTTCGGCATCGGTAGCCCAGATTACTTTACCGCCATTCTTTTTAAAGTTGGACTCGAATTCTATCAGGTACTTTTCAAGGTTCTCGATTACCTTGGTCTTAATGGCTCCGGCCTTTTTCTTCGCAGCCGGCAGGTTTGAATATTGTTGTTTACCCATAACAACCTTCTTGTCATATTGGCCAATATTGAAAAGCAATTTGCGCTTGTGTTCCGGATCTATTACCCGTTTCTCTGCATTTTTAAGAAATGTATCTAATTCAGCTCCCATATTTGGATACTATGCTTCTATTTTTTTAACTCTGTCGGTATGCCTTCCGCCTTCAAATGCTGTATTAAAGAATGCATCCAGGCATTTTTCAGCTTCTTCAACACTAATATAGCGTGCAGGCAATGCAATTACATTAGCATCATTATGCTGGCGGGCCAGCATGGCTATCTCAGCATTCCAGCACAAAGCAGACCGTACACCATGATGCCTGTTAGCCGACATATTAACGCCATTACCGCTACCGCATATTAGAACACCTCTCTCTACTTCATTATGCTCGACAGCCGATGCAACAGGATGGGCAAGATCAGGGTAATCTGCACGCTCTTCAGAATAGGTTCCGAAATCTTTTACATCAAATCCCTTATTATGCAAATATGTCCGCAATGTTTCTTTTAGTTGAAACCCTGCGTGGTCACTGCCTATGGCTATCTTCATTTTTTAATTGTTCTTTGAGTTTGTAAAGTTAGGAGTTTCTACTTTATAAACTTTCTACTTCCCAAACTTTATGAACTTTCATTGTTAATAAGCGTTACTAAAATGTTAAGTACTTTCTTAAACCCTCGTTTCAATTGTTCATATCCTAATCCCCTTAACAAGATTTTCGGCTTACTCGTTTTTAGTTATCCTTTTAAATGAGTTACCTATTAACATTATCCCATCCGAAAACCGGAATTACTTACCAACAAATTGAATTGTTAATTCTATATGAACACTATGTTAATTAAATGGGTTTATATTTTAAATCAGTGTATTATGGGTGGGTTATTTTAAAAATTATGTTCATTGTATCGCACATTTTCCATTTCCAAATAAAAAGCAAGGTATTTATGAACCTATTAACAGAGCTATACAACAAGAACAAAATCTTTTAAATAAAATCTATATTTATACTGTTCATAGAGTTTAGAAAACAGGATACGAAAAAGATGAGTAAATTTGTATTCGTAAACTTTCACAGTTTAGAAGAGTCACGAGATAATGAGATTACTGCAAAATAGCGTTTTAAAAATCAGCATCCTGTTTGTTTTGGTAATTTGTTTGCCTATGCTGTCAATTGCACAGGAAACAAAAGACGGGTATAATAAATTGCTTTATCCAAACGGAAAAGTATCGAGTGAAGGTATAATTAAAGATGGTAAGCCCGATGGTTATTGGAAAAATTATTATGAAAACGGTAAACTGAAATCGGAAGGAAACCGGAAGAACTTTAAGTTGGATAGTCTTTGGAAATTTTATAATGAAAAGGGATTATTATATTTAATTTATACCTATAAAGAAGGAAAAAAAACAGGATATAAATATACCTACAAGCCGCAATTAAAGGATAGTTCGAAAGGTATTTTAGCATCGAAAGAAGATTATAGAAGTGATACGTTGACGGGTGACGCTTTTTATTATGATAAAGGAAAATTGCACCAGATTATTCATTACCGTGATGGACTTGCTGAAGGCAGGTCTTTGCAGTTTAATAAGGACTCTTTAATAACTTCTATAATTGCCTATAAGGGCGGATATGTAAAGAAAGTAACTAAGATAAACCAGGTAAATGCACTGGATCAGAAAGAGGGTTTATGGCAGAGTTTTTATCCGGACAGTATTTATAAAAAGGAAGCTGACAAAGAGATACTTCATGTTAAATGGGAAGGAAACTATATTAATGATAAAAGGGATGGGTACTTTAAAACCTTTAATGAAAAAGGTGATTTAGTGACCGTAGAAAAATACATTGATGATGTATTACAATTGGATGCTCCGGAACTGGCTAAACTGGACATTAAGAGTACTTATTACTCAAACGGACAAGTTGAATCTTCAGGCCCTTATAAAGATAATATGCCCTTCGGAATGCATCGGAAATATGATGAAAATGGGAAACCAAAGTCAGCCGATATTTATGATAGCGGACGTATAGTAGCTTCAGGCCCTATAAATGAAGGGGACCAACAGGAAGGCGATTGGAAAGAGTTTTATGATAATGGACAGGCCCAGGCGGAAGGAAAATATGTGAATGGTGTTAAGGTTGGCGATTGGAAATACTTCTTCAGAGATGGAAAAAAATTTGAGTTTGGAAAATATGATGCTAAAGGTAAACAAACCGGAAAGTGGCTATGGTATTATGAAGATGGAACCTTGCGCCGCGAAAGTAATTATAGTAAAGGACAGGAGGATGGAGATTTTATGGAATATAATGATTCAGGAAAAGTAATTACCAGGGGGCTTTATATTGATGGATTAAAAGAAGGCACATGGGTTTACCAGCTAGGAAATTTTAAAAGTGTTGTGAAATATTCCGGTGATTTGGAAGACAGTATAATGACAGAATACTACAACAGTAACGGTAAAGTACGTTACACAGGAAAATATAGCCAGGGCAGGCCTGATGGCATACATATCTGGTATTACGAAGATGGTAAAAAAGAACTGGAAGGCCAGTACACACTTGGCCTGATGGAAGATAAATGGAAATATTATATGCCCAATGGCGAACTACTCCTCACTATTACCTATCGTGATGATGTGGAAATAAAATATGATGCGGTGCAAGCTCCGTAACAGGAGCTATTTAATTTCATTACCGTTTTCGTCATAGTATTTTGTTACCCCTTTTACTCCTTCGGTCCATACTGTCAAGGACTCTAATTTCCCGTCCTCCCGATACCTTTTTTCAAGTCCATTTTCTTTGTCATCTGTAAAAGGAGTTTCACCGACCAATATCCCGTTTTCATAATATCCTTTTACGATTCCATTTCTTTTATCATCAATGTATGGATATTCTGCTGCTAATGAACCGCTCTCCCAATATCCTTTTGCGATACCATTTTTTTTGCCATTAATGTATGGAACTTCTTGTTTTAATTTTCCACTAGAATAATACTCCTTTCCTTTCCCATTTTCTCTCCCATTGGCATAAGGAGTTTCAAATGCTTTATATTTCCCATATTCTCCATCATAATATACCTGAGATATTCCAATAATATGGCCTCCCTTATAAATACTTAGCGCATACCAATTACTATCTGTTGTAACTGAATCATATTTTATATACTCCACCCATTTCCCCTCTCTCAACCCGTTCACCATTCTATTTTCTGCCTCCGCTTTATTGGTAAAGCCAAGGCTATCCTGCGCCATTGCAGCTATGCTAAATGAAAGAGATACTATCAGAATCAGAAAATGTTTCATTTAATTACATTGCCGTATTTATCATAAAATATAGTCTCTCCCATCACACCATAACTATAATTTGTTTCGGCTTTCAATGCGCCCACTTCATCGTATTGTTTTAGTGTTCCATTAATTTCTCCGTCAACGTAAGGTGTTTCATATTTTGTATTGCCATTTTCATAATAGTTTTTTAATGCACCATTTAATTTATCATCCGTATAAGGTTCTTCTTCCTCAATATTTCCGTCTCCGTAATATATCTTCTCTATCCCATCCTTTATATCATCTGTATAAGGAGTTTCAGACAATAATGTTCCGTTTTCATCGTATCCTTTTTTCACCCCGTTTATTTTGCCGTCTGTATAAGGGATTTCATATGTCAATTTACCGCTGTCGTTATATTGCTTCCCTACTCCATTTATGCTATTATTTATGTAAGGTGTTTCACTCATCACATTTCCGTTTTCATAATAAGTTTTCAATAGGCCATTTATAATATCGTTGGTATAAGGTGTTTCCCGGATTAGTGTTCTGTTCTTTGTATATTCCTTTTTCACACCATTTTTCTTGCCGTCTGTGAATGGAATTTCTTGCAGCAGTGTTCCATTCTTTGCATAGCAATGCATTATCTTCTCCGGCTTATTGGATTTATATACGCTAAGGTGGTAAAAAGGAGCATTTGTATCTTTTGTAGCAGTAAAAGCAGAATCATAATACTCCACCCACTTCCCCTCTTTCAATCCATTCACTATTAAATTTTTTGCTTCTGCTTTATTGGTAAAACCCAGGCTATCCTGCGCTATGGCTGCAATGCTAAATAAAAGGGATACTATCAGAGCCAGAAAATATTTCATGGGTTATTTAATTTCATTTATGTGTCAAATCGTATTCTATAGTCCGTGCTTTATCTGAAGCATCCTTGTAAGTAATCTTCAATTTAGCATTGGTCAATGCAGCTACTTCCCAACAGCCATTGGGTTCACAGGGGTTATCATCAGGTTCTTTAAATAGTTTATATGTATTCGTTTTAAGATTATACAGTGTAAAGAATCCGATATTTTTATTCTTATCATCAAATACAATAAGGCCTTTAATTGTGTCTTCATACAAGATAAATCCTTCCGTAGAAAATTCCTTGGTTCCTGAATCTTCTTTGTAAACATCTAAAAAGAAAGGATTGCCGGAGCCATGTCCTCCCCAGCTGATCATAAAGTAATTGCCTCCGTCTAACTCCAACCCTATGAATAATCCGTCATGCGAGCAGGAATATAGTTCCATCGAATTTTTACCATGTTTCAGTAATACACGATCGAGTGAATCTGTGTATGTATAAATAAGTTTGCCTCCGTTTTTTAATGATTCAAAAGTATTGGGATATTTTTTCTGCGAAGAAGCAAACAAGGTAAATGTAAGTGATATCAGTAAGACCAGAAACTGTTTCATTATTCAAAAGTACAAATTCCAATATAATAGTTCCCGCAGATTTTTGATTTGCGAAAATCAGTGAAATCTGCGGGAGCTTCTGGTAAATCCGTAAGTTTGCATAAATTTACTTGCATATGCAATTCGATTTACGCGAAATAGGCAGCAGCGCCATGATTTTATTTGCAGTGATAGATGTGCTTGGCGCTATCCCCGTACTCATTGATTTGGAAAACCGCCTTGGAAATATACATCCGACAAAAGTCACCCTTGTATCGGGCGCTATTATGATAGTTTTTCTCTTTCTCGGCCAAAGTATATTGTCGCTTATCGGCTTGGATATTCGCTCTTTTGCATTAGCCGGGGCCCTTGTTATTTTCTTTATAGGGCTGGAAATGACGCTTGGTATAAAATTAAGCAAGGACGACACATCTGCCGCTGCATCTATTGTTCCGGTGGCGTTTCCGTTAATTGCAGGAACGGGCACTCTTACTACACTTCTTACCATTCGTGCGGAATTCAGAATAGAAAATCTTATTATAGGGATTTTAATTAATTTAGTAATTGTTTATTTGGTTATAAGAAATACGAAACATCTGGCGAAACTTTTGGGCCCGGGAGGAATTGTAATCCTCCGTAAAGTTTTTGGTATTACGTTGCTTGCCATTGCCATTAAATTATTCACTACCAATTTGGGAATATTCCACTAATCCATGCACAAGGAAATCCATTTAAAACAGCCTACCGTCCTGAAGGATATCATTATTGGCTTATCGGATGGGATTACAGTTCCTTTTGCATTGACTGCCGGTATTAGCGGGGCCGGTATAGGCAATCACCTTATCATTACTGCCGGTATTGCAGAAATATGTGCAGGTGCCATTGCAATGGGATTGGGAGGATATTTGGCCGGTAAAACAGAAGAAGAGCATTACTACCATGAAATGCATCGTGAATACAGCGAGATAAAGACTGTGCCTGAAGTTGAAAAACAAGAAGTACGGGATGCATTGGCTTACTATGGTTTATCGAAGGAAATACAGGATAAAGCTGCCGAAGAATTATCTAAAGATGAAAAGCAATGGGTCGAGTTTATGATGCATAATGAACTTCGTTTGGAAGAGCCGGAAAAGGGCCGTGCTTCAGCCAGTGCAAGAAACATTGCACTTTCTTATATTGCAGGGGGGGCCATTCCCCTGTTGGGATATGTTTTTACAGATACTCCAGTAACAGGACTTAGAGATTCAGTAATAATTACAATTATATGCCTCCTGTTGTTTGGCTATTTCAAAAGTAAGTTGACGGGGCAAAATGCATTTACAGGTGCTCTTAAAACAACTGCTATTGGCATTATTGCGGCATCTTCTGCCTTTGCAATTGCCTATTGGTTTAATCACAATTGAGTATAAAGTGCAAAGTTGAAAGTATAATATATTTTGATTGGAATGAGACTTTGGTTGCTATTTAGTGATGTTTTACTTTATAACTTTACACTTTTAACTTTCTACTAAAATGGAAATTACGCCCGATATAGCAAAACGGCTTGATCAATTAAACGAGAAATACCAGGCAATGGGCCAGGATATGAAATCGTATTTGGAAGGATTGCAATATATGGACTATCTCAAGTATTGGGATTATGTGCATACAGATACGCTCCTATCCCTTCAAAATCCACGTACCAATTTTCCTGATGAGAAGATTTTCATCCTGTATCATCAGATTACTGAGCTCTTCTTTAAATTGTGCCTGCATGAGTACGAACAAATTGCTGAAAAAAAGGATATTACAGTTGATTACCTAATCCAGAAGTTGAAGCGTATTGTTCATTATTTTGATGGGCTGAATACCACCTATGGCATCATGATAGATGGTATGGAAAAGGACCAGTTCCTGAAGTTTAGGATGGCTCTTTTACCAGCGAGCGGATTCCAGTCGGCACAATACCGGATGATTGAATTGTATTCTACCGATTTGGTAAATTTAATGCAACGTGATTATATCACCAAGAATCCTGAGACCGGGAATTTGACCATAAAAGAGAAGTTTCAGCATATTTATTGGAAAGCTGGAGCAACGGAACTAGCAACAGGAAGGAAGACGCTTACCTTGATTCAATTTGAAGAAAAGTATAGCGAGCAGTTCCTTATTTTGGCTGAAAAGTGTATTAAAGGAAATGTGTATGCGCGATACCATGAGCTATCTGAAGCTGATAAAAAGAATCCTGAACTTATACAATTAATGCGTGACCTTGATTCTAACATCAGTGTTAACTGGCGGCTTCAGCATTATAAATCCGCAGTTAAATACCTACAAGGTGATCCTGAAATTATAGCTGCTACAGGTGGCACTAACTGGCAAAAGTTCCTGCCTCCCCGGTTCCAGCGTATCATCTTTTACCCTGAATTATGGTCCGATGATGAGAAGGCCAATTGGGGTAAAGCTTGGGTTGAACATACCCTAAAAGGGTAATTGTTTCACGTGGAACATGGTAAGTCAATAGCTGATGGTGTATAGCTAGTAGCAATTGTTTTTTGTTGTTATGAACGAGTG
>DATHOL010000042.1:0-4791 GCA_035484895.1 Bacteroidia bacterium
TGCGTTACTATTGGTTGCATGCCTCTTACCGATGATAAGATAAAAGAAGTTTATATAATGGCTGTGGAAGCAAGAAACGACGGGCAAATAAACATACCCATTCACATTTTCCCCACAAAAATGAACGAGGAGGGAATGAAACGATTAAAAGCCTTAACCACTGATAACGAAAAAATCAACTTCTGGAACAGCTTGCAAGCAGGCTACAATTATTATGAAACGAAAAAAACTTTACCTACGATTGGTATTGATGCCCGCGGCAACTATACGGTAAATTAAGATTAGCACCGATAAATTATTGCCGGTTGTTATTATTTAAATGTTACTTCCAATTATCCGTTATTGAGGTTTGGCAATAGTGCTACATTTGTTCTATTAATTCCCTTTATTCTGAAAAAACTTCTCCTTTTATTCTTCACTTTTCATTCAGCACTCCTTACTTGTTTTGCACAGGATCTCCATGTCATTGATTCCCTTAAAAATGAACTTGCACAATTTGAAGCCCATGAAAAGGAAATGGGCACAAATTTACCTCCTTTAGCAGATACGAGTAAAGCTAATATACTGAATCAACTGGCATTAAATTATTGGGGCAATGTGCATGATACAGGAATGTACTATGCCCAACAGGTTTTAACTCTATCAAAACAAATAGGATATGGAAAAGGAATAGGTAATGCATATAACACAATGGGACTTTGTGCTATGGCAGCTAAAGACTATGCTGCTGCGCTGGAGAACTATAAAAACGCATTAAAGGTGAGAAGCGCGATAGGCGACAAAAATGGGTTGGCATGGACATATAATAATCTGGGGCTCATGTCCGGAAATATGGGTGAAATTGAAGAATCAATCCAGTGGCATAGGAAATCATTGGAGATAAAACAAGAAATAGGCGATAAGGCAGGAATGGCTGCCACGTATGGTAAAATTGGGCACGATTATGTAAACCTGGGTAAATTTCCGGAAGCTGTTTATAACTATCTGAATGCACTAAAAATTGGAGAAGAAAATAATGACAAGCTTCAGATATGCGGATTCTACAATGATATAGGAAATGTTTATTATAGTGAGGGTAATTATCCGGAGGCTTCGAAAAATTACAAGGCCGAATTAAAAATAGCAAAAGAAACAGGTGACAGGTTACTGGTAGCCTTTGCAGAAATGAATATGGGACGGATTTGCTATAACCAAGGCAATGATACAGCTGCCCTTAACTACACGCTTGCTTCATTAAAAATTTTTGAGAAAGTGCACGATATCGGAAATGTGGCAGATGTTCATTACAATTTAGGATTAGTTTATTTAGCCATGGGCAAATACTCCATCGCATTAAGCAATGCCGATTCTTGTTTGCGGGAATATCAATTATCCGGTACCCAGGTTGCTATTCCTCAAGCCTATATTGAAATTGGCTCCATTTATAAAAAAGAAAATAAACTGAAGGATGCTTTGGATTCGGTTACCAAAGGGCTTACAATAGCCCGGCAAATAAAGGCTCGGGTACTCATCAAGGATGCATACAAAGAACTGGCTGACATCAATGCCGCGCTATTGGATTATAAAGCAGCTAATGAAGACAACAAAGAATATATTGCTAACCTGGATAGTATTAGCAGCAATGAAAGCACCAAAAAAATTGCTACCCTCGAAATGAACTATGCCTTTGATAAAAGGGAGGACTCTATTCGGGCGGAACAGGAAAAAACCAATATTATTAAAACAGCAGAAAGCAACAGAAAGACTATTATTACCGGGAGCGCAATAGTAATTTCAATCCTCACCTTGCTAATGGCTGTTTTGCTGGTAAACAGGCAGCAAATAAAACGGCGAAAGGATAAAATAATTTTTGAAAAGGAAACTAACCTGCTCCTGTTGGAGAAACAGAAAATGGAAGATGAATTGGCAAAAGCCGGAATAACACTCAACGATTATATTATAAATATGATGGAAAAGAACGCCTTGCTGGAACAATTCAAGACGGATGTTGAAAATTTAAAAAACCTGAAGGCGAAAGAAATAGATGAAAACAGGGTTGAGCAGTTGGAGCATTTGAATAAAACTACAATCCTGACAGATGAAGACTGGAATAAATTTAAAGAATTATTTGAACGTGCCTATAAAGGGTTTTTTATTCGGTTGAAGGAAAAACTACCGGACCTTACCCAGGCAGAAATAAGATTACTTTGCCTTACCAAACTGAAATTAGAGACCAAAGAAATGGGCGCCATTTTAGGTGTATCATTCGATACAATAAAAAAATCACGTCACCGCTTACGCAAAAAATTAGGCTTAGCTGAAGAAGACAGCCTGGATGATATTGCCAATTCTATTTGATAATCAAATAAATATAAATTGTCCCCAATTTTGTCCCCATGTTTTATTAGGTGAACGTTGAAGGCAGATATAGCTTTGGAATAAACACCAATGCTAAATTTTACGCCATGAAAACAACAACCTTTAAAACAAAACTATTCCGGAGAGGATTACTCGTCATTTCACTCTTTACTTTTAACGTTTCGTTCTTCACACTGAAGGCCCAAAACCCCACCTTATACGGAGTGACTCAATTTGGTGGTTTAGGAATAGGCAACATCATAAAGTTTAACCCCAACCCTGTCAGTTTAACAAGCAGATACAACCTTGTAGGCACCACCGGTTACGAGCCCCGCTTCGGGCACATGATTCAAGCCACCGATGGATACCTATATGGGATGGCTGCTTCCGGCGGCGCAAATAATGACGGGGTAATTTTCAGGTATGATCCGGTAACAAATACCTATACTGACTTGGTTGATTTCACAGGAACAAGTGGTCTTTATCCGGGCAGAGGTGCACTAGGCAGCCTGATACAAGCTACCGACGGAAACCTTTACGGAGTAACCAACCAGGGAGGAGCCAGCGGATTTGGCAACATGTTCAGATATAATATAAGCACCAGTACTTTTACCGACCTGTTTGATTTCACCGGTAACACGGGCGCTTATCAGGGCTCTAACCCCCGCGGCGATTTATACCAGGCATCAGACGGAAAACTATATGGGATGGCATCGGAGCTTATCCTGCCAAACTCCTATGGTAAGTTATACTCCTACGATATTAATACAAGTACATATACCGTATTATTTAATTTCACCAAGTCAACAGGTGCCTATTTAGGTGAATTTCCGGTTGGAAGCGTTATACAAGCTACCGACGGAAACTTATATGGAACCACTAATGCCGGCGCTACAGGCTTTGGCAGTATTTTCCGATACAATCCCACCACTGCAAGCTTTACCGATTTAATTGAATTCACGGGTGATGCAGGAGCATATCCCGGATATGCTCCTTATGGCAATTTGCTGCAGGCAACCGATGGTAACCTATACGGAATGACAAATGCAGGTGGAGCATCGCATAGTGGCAACATTTTCATGTACAATCCTACCACCAGTACTTATACCGATTTGGTTGATTTTACCGGAACAACCGGTGGGTATATCGGGTATGAGCCCTTCGGCAGCCTGATACAGGCAACGGATGGCAACCTTTATGGAATGACAAGTGAAGAATTTGCTGCCGATGGCAACATTTTTCAATATAATCCCAATACAAGTACCTATACCGACATGTTTGATTTCTCGGGACCATCATTTGGCAGTAATGGAGATACGCCTGAAGGCGACTTAATGGAGTATTATTTTACAGCAATAGCCGTTACAGCCAATGTAACCTGCAACGGTGGTGACGATGGTAATGCTACTGCAACCGCAAGCGGAGGCCTGTCTCCATATACGTATGCATGGAGCAACGGAGTTTCTACAATATCTAATTCTAATGCTACAGGAGCTATTCTATCTGCCGGTTCTTATACCCTTACGGTTACCGACAATAAAGGAAAGTCTGTTACGGCCACAACCACTATCACACAGCCACCGGCTCTTTTCCGCGACAGTATTTCTGCCCAAACAAACGTAGGCTGCAATGGCGGAAATGGCGGCAGTGCAAAAATTGGCGTGAAAGGCAGCGCTGCTCCATATACATACCAGTGGGCTCCAAACACTAACTCTACAGCTACGGCTACCGGACTTACTGCCGGAGTATATACGGTAACAGTAACCGGCAAATACGGTTGCAGCAACACGGTATTAGTAACTATTACGCAACCCAATGTCCTTTCAGCCAACGTAGCAAGTATTACCTATCCGTTATGTAGTGGAGAAAAAGGCAGCGCCGTTATTGGAGTAACGGGTGGAGTCTTGCCATATTCCTATACCTGGACAAGAGGCTATAGCACCACAGCAACAGCAACAGCCCTTCCTTTCGGAAGTTATACAGTAACCGTTAAAGACGCCCATAGTTGTTCTTCTGTAATTACTTTTACAATTACCCAACCTACTGCCATTCGCGACAGCATGGTGACAGCCGATAAAGTAAATATTCAATGTCATGGAGGAAATAACGGCAGCGCTAAAGTAGGAGTGAAATACGGAACTCCGCCTTACACATACACATGGACCCCGAATGTAAGTTCTACTGCCACAGCATCAGGCTTAAGCGCCGGAACTTATTCGGTGACGATTACTGATATTAATAATTGCACAGGTACAAGAGCAATGGTTATGATTACCCAGCCTGCCAATCCTTTGCGCGACAGTGCTTCATTGCTGGTGAATGTAGGATGTAATGGTGGAACCGGAGGTGAAATATCCATTGGTACCAGGGGAGGAACGAATCCTTATACCTATGCCTGGTCGAATGGTAAAACCACCTATAATATTACCGGACTTACAGCAGGAACCTACACAA
>DATHOL010000043.1:0-4961 GCA_035484895.1 Bacteroidia bacterium
GATTTGGCAGGCTGCGATAAAGAAGAAATTGCCATCAACCGTAACGCCACCGAAGGACTGAATACGGTAATATTTGGTTTGCACCTGAAACCCGGCGATGAAGTGGTGCTTACCAAGTATGATTACCCGCACATGATGACCGCATGGAAACAGCGCGAAAAACGGGATGGTATAAAATTAAACTGGGTAGATTGGGATTTTCCGCTTGAAAATGATGATGCCATTGTAAAAGCATACGCCGATAAAATTACTCCAAAAACTAAAATAGTACATATAACCCATGTAATAAATTGGGTCGGACAAATTATGCCTGCCAAAAAGATTGCCGATATGGCCCACGCCAAAGGTTGCGAGGTGATAGTGGACGGCGCGCATTCCTTTAATCATTTTGACTTTAAAATACCGGATACCGGAGCCGACTATTTTGCCACATCCCTGCATAAATGGCTGGGCGCACCATTTGGAAGTGGTTTGCTTTATATTAAGAAAGATAAAATAAAAAACATCTGGCCTTTGCTGGGCGATGATAAACCCGAAGGGGATGATATCCGCAGGTTTGAATGGCTGGGGACGCGTTCCTTTGCGTCGGAACTGGCTATAGGCAATGCAGTAGATTTTATGCAAGGCATAGGCATACAGCGCAAAGAAGCCCGCTTGCGCTACCTGAAAGATTACTGGATGGATAAAGCGAAAAGCATTCCAAAGGTTAGTTTCAGCACATCAGCAATGCCTCAGTATTCTTGCGCTATTGCTGCTTTCTCCATTCAAGGTTGGGATGGAGGAGACATTTGTCCTAAGCTATTTGAAAGCAAAAAAATATTTGTCACCCCAATTGTATATGAAAAACTGAATTGTGTCCGGGTTTCACCCAACATTTATAATTCCATTCGGGAGTTGGACAGGCTGCTGGATGGAATCAGCGAAATTGCAAAAGCTGACCCGCCACCCGCAAAAAAAGACGATAAAAAAATAAAGTAACGAGAATGAAAAAGGTACTTGCCCTTATAATATCTCTTGTGTTTATTAGTTCCGCGTATTCTCAGGCTAACAATATGAATGTAGCCGATTCAGCAGGAAAAACGCAATGGGAAATTCAAAATGCAGCGCAAGGCAAGTTGATGCTTCTGGATGTTCCCTATAAACGAGAAGGGCAGGATTCTTCGGAAGACCTTACCATTACGGTTGCTAAAGACAGGGCCCATAAGCGGCCTGCTGCTATTACTATCATCATTCCTAATAATGTTCAGCAGGCTAGCGGGCTATTCCTGAAGTTTTCAAAGTCCTACAAAGATGAAAACGGCAAGTGGAATGTTGAAATGGATAAATCGGACCCGATACGGGTTCCGTTTGAAAAATGCAGTGATGAGCAAAAAATATGCACAGCCCGGATACCTGCCGGATATTTGGTGGACCCTAACACAGATGAAAAAATAGACATTTACCAACGGTTTATGGAGTTCGACCATGTTTATTTTATGTTAGTCTATCCCGATGGAAGCCACAAATCAATAGCTGTTCCGTTAAACTCTTTTAAGGAACAATACAAAGCGCTTGTTGATGCAGACACTCCTGTTTTTGGGAGGTAAAAAGCCTATTGCCCAGTTTTCTTTGTATTGACAGGAGCCTCCGACTTACGAAAACTATAAATGATACTTATGTCGGGACTCAAAAAAGAAGTACTAATAACCCTATTATTTATGTTATTGATACTGCTTGTAACGCTTGTTGGCATTCCTCCGGTTGCAAAGCCTTGCGTTGTTGTAGTTACAACTGTTTTTTCAGCTATGTAGCTAATCCAGTTATCTATTTGAAACCCTGCCGAAAGCCCGTTCCAAAAAGTATAATGCAGCGAGGCATGAAAATTAAGCCTGTACTCATTGTAAGGTGTTTGCGAGGTATATGAATTTACAGCGACGTAATCGGAGTTTTCAATGACCCCTTTAACGGTAGTGTTAGTTGTCTGAGAACGGATATATCCTACTGATGCTCCTGTCCTTAATGAGAATTTATTATAATAGAAGATTTTTCCAACCCCTATATAGGCATCATAGCTTTGCATTGTTTTTCCAACATTATACGTTTTTGACAACAAAATAATATTATCTGAAAAGTATCCCTCATAAACATTCTGAGAGAGTGCATTTGAAGTTACACGGTTTGTCCCCACAGTTAACCGATAGAACATATCCGTACTCATTACTTTTTCCACAAATAATTCACCGTTTAGTGTTTGGTTATTGGTCATATATGCCCCTGAGGTTGAATTAATATCCTGCTGAGTCTGGTTTTGATTAGTAAACTGGCGCGACATAAATCCTATATTATAATATTGGGCATTACAGAATAATGTACTTATCAGAAAAATAATTGGTAATAATATTTTTTTCATAATTTATTTTTTTTATTTAATTATTTTTTAGTTCTCTATTTTAATTCCGTAGTTTTCACTTATGTATGCGTAAAACTCTGCTACGGTTGGGAAGTACTCACTCAAGCCAGTGCCCCTCTGCCATTTCTTTATCATACCATTAGTTACAGATTCTCCATCATAGAAGTGTAAACTTTTAGCGTTGGAGTTTTGGTAATGTAAAGGCTTCCCTGCCTTATTGCTACAGAAATACAATCCTTGATTGGGAGGTGGAGGGGAGCCATCATCACTATGAAGTGATTCCGTATGGTCAGGGCTCTTGTAAGTAATTCCATCAGCTGCTTGCTCTATTTCGATAGTACCTTTTTGAATGTCGCCTTTTATCACTTTATTCACCTCCATGAAATAAACAGTATAATTATAATACGTGTATTGTCCTGTTTTTATGGTAATGTATTTTGAAGAATCAACCTTTCCTTCAAAAATATAAGTTGATTTCATGTATGAATTGCACATTGCTTTCTTCCCTGCATCAATTTGAGCCTTTAGCGTAATGAAAAATGAAAAATGAAAAATGAAAAATATAATACCAGTTATTTTTTTTATGTTTAGTGTTTTCATAGTGTTTATTATTTAGTAATAATTAGTTTTTGAGTTGTTACACCATTTTTATATTGTTCTTGTATAAAATACATTCCATTTGCCACAGTTGAAAGAGCAATTTCCTCTTTTTTGTTTAGAACCCGTTGGGATAAAATCCGTTGCCCCAACATATTCACGACAACCAACGTATATTCATTTATACTTGATTCAATAGTAAATGTCCCATTGGAAGGATTTGGGTATACTACAAAGTTAGCGTTTTCCTGTACTTTTTGTATCCCTGTTTCATTTACGCAAGAAGAATGCACAGGAATCATGGTGGCGGTGCTATCGCATACATTTGAATCGTGTATGCTTTGAGTTACTGAATAAATACCACCGTCAACAGCTGATGCCGCTGTTGCAGATGCAAGAGTTATCCTATTGGGTGCCGCTATATACCCATCGTTGGCTGCCCAGTACATTAAATTACCCCTCACCACGTCGTGCCCCAAACCTATTAAATGCCCTAATTCATGGAGACAATCCCCGTAAAAATCTTCTTCCCCTGGCGGGATGTCAACGGTTTCGGTTGTATCGTAAACAAAATGCATGCTGGTGTCTGCATTAAAGTACATATCCCCTTCTTTTAGTTGCGCAGAAAAACGGCATGCTTCCGCCCATCTATCAGTTCGCGCTACTGTTTTAGGAGGCAAAGAGTCTGTAAAAAACACATAATTTACTTTCACTTTATGCGGATAGGCCATATTATATGCAAGTACAGTATCTCTCCCTATCGTCCAGTTTACACCCGTATAGCAAACCCAATCTCTTACAGCTTTGGCGTATATTTTTCTTCGAATGGAGCCAACAGGGAAATCTACAGGATTTAAATGTAATACATAGCCTCCGTTTGTATCTACTTGCCTTAGCATTACTTCATTTTTTTGAAATTTGGTGGTGTCATAATTATAAATTATCCAAGTCTGGTCTATATTATAATACACTGAAAAGCGATTGCCATTTAAATTAAGGTAACTATATTGACCACCGCCACACCCATTTCCAACAATAAAATCTCCGCCTCCAATAGTAGATTGACTTGCTTTATTTGTAAAAGCGCTATCTACAAACCCCGGCAGCCGTATTTTAATCTGGGTGTTTGTCCAACTAATATAATCTATATCATTCATTTGGGGCGTGTACTGCGATAAAGAATCTGCATCATGAAATTCTACCCGCCCTGTTCCACGGGGGTAGCCAAAACCCAATCCGGTAATGGTTAATGTATCGCCTACTCCAGCATTAATTGGGGAATTAAAATCGGTAATAACAGGGTCGCATGCGAAGCGAAAATCCACATAGCCATAGTATTTTGTGGGCATATATGGCAAATTTTGGGTAATGGTAGTATAGCCAACTGTATCAAAATACCTGTAATCGAAACTATCTACACAGCAATATAGGGAATCGGCTGAACTTTCTGCATTCCAATCTGTATAATGCCCGCAATGGCATAGTATTTGCAGGGCAGAGTCGGGAAACGAGTATGGTGTGCCCGCAGGATAGGTATAGTTTGATAAAGAACTTGTAGTAGCGGTATCGGTAAAAGTCACCAAGGGGGCTTTACAGTTTTGCATTTCCAATTTTACAAAAAGCAAGGTATCATAAGTAGCTGTTGGGGAAACAATGGTTCCATTAGGTGAAGAATCTACGGGGCTTCCAAATTGAATCTGTATTACAGTATCCGACACATTGGTTACATTCAGAATGCTATAATCATTTCCTGCGCCCGGCAGAAACTGGCTTCCCTGTGTAACAGTAATGCCGCCGTTGGAAACATTGTCGCCTTTAAATTCATCGCCAATATAAAGGTCCATTACACAATTATTAAATCTTGTGGCAGAATCCGATTCTATCCCAACAGGAAAATAAAAGAAACCGGTATCTGTGCAAGTTATGTCTCCTTCATTGTTCCAAGGCATATACAGCAATATAGATGGTGGGCGAG
>DATHOL010000044.1:0-3817 GCA_035484895.1 Bacteroidia bacterium
CGGAGGTGTAGATTTGGATAATGCTTTGCCTCTTATCCGCTGCGGAGCAGATATATTGGTAGCAGGAAATACCGTATTCTCCTCCCCTAACCCTAAGGAAGCCATTAAGTTCTTGAGAGATCCGCTTTAAAAGCTAATAGCTATTAGCTAATGGCTGATAGCTAAAAAAATTAACACTTAATTTTTTTGATATGAAATTAGAAGAAAAAATAACGGGAGAAATTAAAGCTGCCATGATGGCTAAAGATAGTGCCAGGCTAGAAGCTTTACGTGCCATTAAAGCAGAGATATTATTATTAAACTCATCGGAAAAAGGCAGCAGTGAAGATGCCGAAAACAAAGCCATGCAAAAGATGGTAAAGCAACGCAAGGAAGCTGCTGAAATATATGCTACTCAAAATCGCCCTGAGCTTGCAGAAAAAGAACTCTTTCAAGCAGGTGTTATTGAAAGCTTTATGCCTAAACAAATGAATGCGGACGAACTACAGGCTGCAGTTAAAGAAATAATGGTAGCAACAGGAGCCTCATCAATGGCGGATATGGGTAAAGTGATGGGTGTCGCTACCAAGCAACTCGCGGGCAAAGCCGAAGGAAGAGCTATTTCGGAAATGGTGAAAAAACTATTATCCGGAAATTAAGCCTGCGGCTTTAATTGAGCGGCAATTTGGGCAGTAACATCTTTACCGCCTTTTAAATTTGTAGATAACGCTGTTATGGTCCATATTGGGCCCCATGGAATACCCCACCAGCCTAAAAATACAGATATCAACGTAAACTGCGTACCATGTTTGGTAGCCTTCTCTCCCGGCATAATAAAGTATATGTCCGAATAGCGTTTGAATGACATTACCAGGATTGACACGCAATACATATACATTACAAACTTAGCTCCGCCTTGCAGTTGAATATCGATATCCTTGGCAGACATACCTTCAATTCCTATGATTGATTTTCCCATGGGGTGTTAATTAGAAAATTAAGGAAACGAAAATAAGGATTAAATGGAAGTCACGAAATATATTTACATTTGAATCATTAAAACAACTCACTTATGAAAACAATGAAAACTTTACTACTCGGAACTATCATCGGGCTTACCGGCCTTAACGCATATGCACAAAGCCCACAAATGCCTGCAGCCAGCCCTGCAGCCAGCATTAGCCAGACATTCGGATTAACCAAAATAGATATCAACTACTCTTCTCCCGCAGTTAAAGGCAGGCAAATATGGGGCGGATTGGTTCCTTACGATTCCGTTTGGAGAACCGGAGCCAACAAGATTACCGATATCTCTTTCAGTACCGATGTAACCGTTGGAGGACAAAAAGTTAAGAAAGGTCGATATGCATTATTAACCATTCCCGGTAGAAATAGCTGGACAGTTATCATCAATTCCGATGCTGACCAATGGGGCGCATATGACTATAAAAAATCACTGGATATGGCACGTTTCAGCGTATCCCCGCAAATGGTAGGCGACAGCAAAGAAAGGTTGGCATTTATGATTGATCCTACCTCTGACAGCACCGCTACTATTTCTATGTGCTGGGAAAAAGCAAAAGTAAGTTTCAATGTTATGGCGGATACCAAAGGAATGATACAAAAAAGTATTAACGATTACACAGGTGGGCAGTGGCGCAATCTTGCTAATTCTGCAAACTATTATGCAGATAATAATATGGACTTAAAATCTGCTGAAAGCTGGGCAAGAGAATCTGTTGGTTTGAAAGAGAATTATTATAACCGTTATGTATTGGCAAAGGTTTTACATGCTGAAGGCAATGATAAAGAAGCTCTGAAATATGCTACAGAAGCTAAAACTATAGGCGATAAGGCCAATGATGAGCCATACCAAAATAACAAAGAAAAAGTTGCAAAGCTTATAGCTGATTTAAGCGCTATGGCTCCTGCGAAAAAGAAATAATTGTATCTCTTTTGCCCCAAACCCCTAAAGGGGCTTTATGTAGTGGTAATTCGTCATTGCGAGGCTTTGCGAAGCAATCTTACTTAAACGAAATTAATTATTTAAAATATTTCATTACCGGAGCTAAGCAATCAAACTCAATAAATAGGGTAAGATTGCTTTGTTCCTCGCAATGACGAAAGCAGCAATAGTATGGTAAATAGATTTTCCAAGTTTGGATTAGTTGGTTTATTAGTTTTTGGTTGTATTTCCTTTTCCTCCGCCCAAAAAACTCCCGATAAAAACTGGAGTTCATCGCGCATTCTGCATGAAATAAATAAACTGAAACATGTCGGGAGGGTGCTTTACATAGCTGCCCATCCGGATGATGAGAATACGCAATTGATAGCCTATTTGGCCAATGTAAAAGGTATAGACGTGGCTTATATGTCACTTACACGTGGCGATGGTGGACAAGATTTGATAGGCCCTGAAGTGCGGGAAGAATTAGGCGTTATGCGTACACAGGAGTTATTAATGGCAAGGTCCATTGATGGAGGCCAGCAGTTTTTCAGCCGTGCCAATGATTTTGGCTTTTCAAAAACAGCCAAAGAAACCATGCATATGTGGGATAGCAATGAGGTTCTATCAGACATAGTATGGAAAATCCGGCAGTTTAAACCGGATATAATCATTACCCGCTTCTCCCCTACTTACTATAAAACTCACGGACATCACCAGGCATCTGCCATGTTGGCAGTAAGGGCGTTTGCACAAGCGGCGGACCCTACCAAGTTTCCTGAACAACTGAAATATGTTCAACCTTGGCAAGTAACTTCCATTTATTGGAACACATCTACATTTTTCTTTCAGGATAATAAGTTTGATACCGCAGGTTTGTACCATACCAATATTGGCGAATACATGCCATTGCTCGGAAAATATGTAGGTGAAATGGCCGCAGAAAGCCGCAGTATGCATAAATCGCAAGGATTTGGAGTATCTCCTAGAAGAGGAGATATTATGGAATATTTCGTATCACTGGCAGGTAAAAAACCTGATAACAGGGATATTTTTAGCGTTACTAATTTGGATTGGAGCCGGATTAAAGGGTGTGAAGATATTCCCGGTGAAATTGATGTACTTACTTCCCCAGGTAATTGTTTACCATCTTCAAGTTCACTGGAAAAGTTAGGAATGCTGTATACAGAGCTTTCCAAACATTCGGATAATTATTTGGTACAATCGAAAATCAAGCAATTGCAGAATATCATTTTGCAAAGTGCTGGGGTGTATACTGAAGCCATCAGTTCTAAGCAATACATGACCCTTGGCGACAGCATTAGTGTTGATTTAGGTTCCGTTTCTCCCGATTCAAGAGTAACCCTGTCAGCTTCACTTTTAATAGATGGGAAAGAAGTGTCAAAAATGAATACGGCTTCTACTCTTACTCCAAATGGTTTTAAAACATACACACTGAAAGGAATTGTTCCTGAAAATGCAACAATTACCGGCCCTTATTGGTTAGAGCAGGAACCGACCGTTGGGATGTACAAAGTAGATGACCAATTGATGCGCGGATTGCCTCAAAACCTTCCGCAAATTACAGTTCACGTTTCTTATTCCATTGAGGAAACAGATGAAAATAAAAAACATCACTTGCCTTTACCTACTCATGAACCAATCAGTTTTGAACAGGACATACCCGTATTTTATAAAAACACAGACCCTGTAAAAGGAGAAATTTATTCATTGGCAAGGATAGTGCCGCCGGCGGTTGTTATACCACAGGAAAAGTTGCTGGTCTTTGATAATGATTCTTCGAAAGCGCTACACGTAAAAATCAAATCATTTAAAAAAGGAGTTGTACGTATCGAATTAAATACACCGAATGGTTGGAATGTCAATAAATCA
>DATHOL010000045.1:0-6215 GCA_035484895.1 Bacteroidia bacterium
ATTGGTGGATGTTGCTGAACTTCCTGATTCTTTACGCTATAGCCGTATTATTATTCCGGTTCAGAACCAGGCCGATTTTGACAAGATGAAACCATTTGCTGACAGTTTGAAAAACATTGCTACCGTGGAAAATTTCCCTGACCTTGTAAAAGCTAATTCCAAAGACCCTGACCCTGAAGTAACCCAAAAAGCAGGCGACATGGGTTGGATTATTCGTGGCAAACAGAATTTTTTCCCGGCTTCCTACGAACGTCAGATATTTACAGGCAAAGTAGGCAATGTACTTGAACTTCCTGTTTCAGGAGGATATTTGATTATTTGCGTTACCGATCAAAGCGAAAGACATAAAAACTACCAGGTAGGCATAGCAATGAAAGATATTGAGCCTAGCGTTTCCACACAGCAGAAGATGTTTGCTGAAGCAAGTGATTTTTCGGGCAAAAACCATACTTCCGATGCCTTTGAAAAAGCAGCCGGACAAATGAACCGTCGCGTAGTGGATGTGGGTGAAAATGAAACCTCATTGGCCGGAATACAAACTACCCGTGATTTTATCCGTTGGGCATACGACCATAAAGAAGGCGATGTTTCAGACGTAATGAATGTGGGCGATAATAAATACGTTGTGGCACACATTATGCAGATTACCAAAACCGGAACCATGCCGCTGGCACAGGTGAAAGAAGAAATAAAACTGAAAGTGGCAGTAGATAAAAAAGCTGAAAAGATTATTGGCGATATGAAATCTGCCTTATCAGGAGGATTGGCTTCCGTGGCTCAAAAAGTGGGAAGCAAAATAGATACTGCAGGCGGGCTTAGCTTTAATTCATACAGTATACCATCGCTTGGCAAAGAAGATGCAGTACTCGGAACTATGAGCGCTATGAATAACGGTGCCGTATCGCAACCTATTCAAGGCGAACTGGGTGTTTATGTTATAAGAGTGGAGAATACTTATTATGCCAATAAAACCGATTACCGCCTTACTCAAATGCAGGAAACAAGGGCATTGCGCAACAGGGCTCCTAATGAAGCCTATAACGCATTGCTGAAAAAGGCAGGATTTGTAAGCCATCTCGGCAAATATTACTAACGGATAGCATATACGGGATTTTTTTCTTAGTATTGCTTTGTATTATGCTAATTAATTATTAGCAAACTTTAAAATCATTTTTAAAATGGAAATGCAATATAATACTGCCCAGCCCCATCTGATTATTTCAGAATATGGAAGGCATGTGCAGGATATGGCGCTTCACCTTCTTACTATAAAAGACAGGAAAGAAAGAAGCAAAGCTACCGAAGCGGTTATTCAAACCATGACCCAGGTGCATCCTTATTCAAAAGACAGCGAGGAATTGCGCCGCAAATTATGGGATCACTTGCACCTGATTACCGGTTTTAAACTGGAGGTTGACAGTCCTTATGAAAAGCCGGCACCCGAAGCATTTCAAATTAAACCGGAAAGGCTCACTTATCCGAAAACTAATATCCGCCACAAGCATTATGGCAAAATAGTGGATGAACTTATCAAGAAAGCTTCTGTAATGGAAGACAACCAGGAACGGGATGTGTTGATTGAATCTATAGCGCAGTTGATGAAAAAAGGTTTTATGACCTGGAACAAATGTACGGTGGATGACAACACCATTATGAAAGACCTGAAAGAAATATCGAAAGGTAAACTTATTTTGAAAGACCCATCCTGCCTGTCGCAGGTACATGTTCAGCTAACGCCTGTCCCAATTAATAACCGCAAAATTTCCAGCGCAAGTTTGGAAATAACAACAACAATAATAATAAGGGAGGACAAAACAGGAACCGTAAAAAGAACAAAAATAAAAACAGGAATGGCGGTTTTTGAGGTAACTGGCGGTAAGCATCTGAAAGGAGAAATAACCCCACAGGGTGCAAAAAATGAAGCTTTACAGGTTATTTCGGCGGTATTGCTTACAGCAGGTAAAGTTATAATAAACAACATCCCCGATATTATTGATGTAAATAGCCTTATCAGTTTGCTGAAAGATCTGGGTGTTAAGGTTGAAAAATTATCGGAAAGCAACTATTCTTTTCAGGCGGATACTATTGACATGGATGTGCTGGCATCGGAAGCTTTCCAGAAAAAAAGCTCATCATTACGTGGTTCCATTATGATGGTGGGCCCTTTACTGGCGCGATTCGGCAAGGCATATATATCGAAACCGGGTGGCGATAAAATTGGAAGAAGAAGACTCGATACTCACTTTATCGGATTTGAAAAACTGGGGGCAAAATTCGGTTATGAAGATGATACCAATCTCTTTCACGTTCATTCCGATACAGGGTTGAAAGGAACCTATATGTTGCTGGATGAAGCTTCGGTAACTGGTACAGCTAACATTGTAATGGCCGCTGTTTTGGCAGATGGAAAGACTACCATTTATAATGCCGCTTGCGAACCTTACCTGCAACAACTTTGCAAGATGCTCAACCTGATGGGAGCAAAAATAACAGGTATTGGTTCTAATTTATTAAATATTGAGGGAGTAGAATCGCTGAATGGTTGCGAACACAGAATTCTGCCCGATATGATTGAAATAGGCAGCTTTATTGGACTTGCCGCCATGACTCAGTCCGATATTACCATTAAACATGTAGCTTATGATGAGTTAGGAATTATTCCGCTTACATTCCAGCGCATGGGCATACAGATGGAAAGAATCGGAGATGATATCCACGTTTTGGCACAGGACCATTATGCCATTGATACCTTTATGGATGGTTCCATACTTACCATTGCCGATGCTATTTGGCCCGGACTTACACCTGACTTACTAAGTGTATGTTTGGTAGTTGCCACACAAGCCAAAGGCAGCGTACTCATCCATCAAAAGATGTTTGAGAGTCGTCTGTTTTTTGTAGATAAACTGATAGATATGGGCGCACAGATTATCCTTTGTGACCCACACCGTGCCACTGTTATAGGTATGAACCATGAACACCCGTTAAAAGGTATTTCTATGACATCACCTGATATTCGCGCAGGTGTAGCATTGTTGATTGCTGCCCTTTCTGCCAAAGGCAAAAGCACAATCCACAATATTGAACAAATAGACAGAGGTTATCAAAACATTGATGGACGCTTGCAGGCGCTGGGTGCGCAGATTGTGAGGAAGTAAAAGTCTATCCTATTTGCATTTCTGCATATAATAGAAAAAATATTTCCGGAGTTTAAATTGCCAGGTAGTTGCAGTACCCATGTTCATTCCAGAGGGAGGCAAATAAAAATAAATAAGCTCTCCGGTTTTGCAATCTACAATAGCTTTTGCGGAATACAATGCTGATATGGTAGCAATACTAATACTGGTTGATGCCACTCCATATGGAAAACTGAATATTACTTCTTTTCCCTGCACATGATTTTCAAAAGTTTCATCACTCTTTCCATCGGTCAGTTCAATTGGGCCTTTATAGAATGACTTTATAGCACTTTCATCTACCTTATCATCCAGCATACTATTATCCATAACCAGGGTTTCGGTTTGTAGTTCACCGCATTTTTTTTCTTCCGATATTTTTTTGGCATAATCTAAATAGCGTATTTTCTTATTGTTTTTAATCATATAATCAATGTTTGCCTGCATTTGTATAATGGCAAAATCGTATGCTGATTGTGCGTAAGTCCAGCACTCTGAATTTGGATTATCCGGAATGGAAGATGGAGGCATATACATATAGTCGTCCGGTTCCTGTTTACCGGTTCTTTCCGACCTGTTATATATTATTACTGGCATATCAAAGGCGGTAGTTTCTTCAAAATTATCACCTGTTATACCTTGGAATGAAATAATTACATACTGGTCGCTTTTCCCTACTAATTTCATCAGGTCTGAACTGGTTTTATATTGAACAGTTGAATTGAATTTCCAATATTTATCCACTGCTTTTTTCAGCATACTGTTATTATTGGTAATAAAATCCTTATAGTGTTGCACTGCATCAGGATCCTTTTTGTTTTTAGCAAGGGAGGCTTCCACTTTCTGGTCTTCCTCTTTTATTTCAACAAGTAAAGTGCGGCTCTGCATTATCTTTAAATCAGAAGGGCCGGCATTTATGAAACCGTCCATTTGGGCATGAAGATTGGTAAAGGGTAATAGACAAACAAAAAGTGCAACCAGGAAGATTTTATAGTTTTTCATAATGTTGGTTATTAGATAGAAGGCAAAAATAGGAATAATTTCAAATCGAAATTAGAATCAAACTGTTTTCGGCACCCTTAAAATTCTTGCCATAGAGAGAAAAATGATAATTCCAATTACAGCGCAGATAGATTCAATATTTAACATGCCCGTTGGGCCGTGCAATGCTTGATTAGTTCCTTTGCTGTCGAAAACCCAACCTTCAATTTTGGTCATATACAAAATAGGGAAATTGGAAAGACAGGCAAATACAGTATATTTTGTTCCGGCCGCCCCTCTGCCAATAGCTTCAAAAACAAAGGCGCTAAATGCAGAATAGCATAAGCCAAGTATGAATGCATACACAGATGTCCAGATGATAAACATAACCTCGGTGTGGGGGCTATATGCCATTGCAAATGAACAAATAGCAGAAAGCAGCCCGAAAACAACGTATGCAAGTTTCCGGTCGGTTCTGTCACATATCCAGCCTCCAACTAAACAGCCACCGGCAGTGATAAGCCCCGATAATACACCTGTTACAAATTCTATAGTTGAGGCGCTAGCTTTCCAACTTCCCGCCGCACCTGCCCACAAATTTTGCAAAGCTCCTGTTCCTAAAGGTAAAAAACATAAAATAAGTGCCAATATTCCCATACGGGCTTTTAAAGTCTGCCATATATCCACAAACAAATTTCTTAAGGTTATGCCAACTTTAGAATGTTTAATAGTAGACACTTGTTCCCTGATAAAAATAAGCCCGAAAGAACAAAGTATGCATACAAAAGCCAATATCCCTGCCGGCATCCAGCTTGTATTCAGGTTTTCAGCCAGCCAAAGTCCTGCACCGCCGCCTAACCCGGTGCCACCTAAATTACCGGCATTAATATAACCGCTTACCCTTCCCTTCATTTCATCCGGAATATCATGGGCAGCAAGTCCGCTTACGGCAATTCCTAAAAAAGAGACTGCAATATTTCCTAATATTATTATCCATATAAAAGGTGCAAGGCTCGAAGCCTGTATAGGAAGTATTCCAAGGGCAAACATACCGGCTGCCGTAAAAAAACTGGAAATAAGGTACCATTTTTTTAACGTAAGAAACCCATCTAATAATGGGGCAAACAGGAATTTAACAACACCGATTATTAATATGGCTGCAGCCAAAGAAGCAATATCAGACATGGAAATGCCGATTTTTCCAAACTGGTATGCAAGTGTTACTGTAACATACCCATTTGTGATGCCAAATGGCAGCATGAGAAACATGTAAATGAACGGAGGGGCATGTTTATGTTTCAGGACGGCAGATGATAGTGTATTCTCCATTATGGGTGCAAAGTACAGAATATTTTGATTTGCAGAGTGACTTTGCCATGCTGAGGTATGAAGCATCTCTGTTACTATAGAAATCCTTCGCTATGCTCAGGATGACAAAGTCATTTAGTTTATGAAGGACAGCATAATAGGCACTTAAATGAAATTTACCTATATTTGCTTCTCTAAAAACACATTCTTATGAAACGCATTAATGTCATTCTCCTCGGACTCGCAATTGTTTTCGGATTGTTTGCATTTATTAAAATACAGCCCAGTGGCGCTGTAGTAGGTACCAATGTTGGTAACGTAGCTCCCGATTTAAAATTCAATAACCCTGATGGTAAAGAACTGACTCTTTCCTCAAACCGCGGATATTACGTACTGGTAGATTTCTGGGCATCGTGGTGCGGTCCGTGCCGTGGCGAAAATCCGAATGTAGTGGCTACTTACAAAAAATTCAAAGACCAAAAATTCAAAGGCGCTAAGGGATTTAAAATATTTAGTGTTTCATTGGATCAGAATGCTGCAGCTTGGAGAGGTGCTATTGCTTCCGACCATTTGGAATGGCCCGACCATATTAGCGACCTGAAAGGATGGAGTTCGGCAGCTGCCCGTTTATACGGTGTAAATTCCATTCCTACCAATTTCCTGATTGATCCGAAAGGCGTAATTATTGCTACTAGCCTGCGTGGCGAAGCTTTAGGCGACAAGCTAGCTGAGCTGGTGAAATAAGAAGGA
>DATHOL010000046.1:0-2192 GCA_035484895.1 Bacteroidia bacterium
CCCGGTTGATGTATTTGTAAAGTAAACTGTATCACGCGCACAAACCGTATCGGCAATAAACGAAGTGGCGACAAGGCTATCAACAACCACTTTCAAATAAGTATCTATTCCGCAACCGTTCAATACTTCGTGCAACTTCACGGTATAAATACCGGGGATGTTGTACTTCCAGGTAGGGTTAGTGGTAGAATCGTCGTAGCTTCCTAAATTATAAAAATCCCAGTAAAAGCTGGCGCCGCTGATAGGGTTTGAAGTATTCGTGAATGTGGTTGTTCCTCCTACGCAGACAGTGTCAGCTTTGAAGCTTGGTTGTGGCATCGGGCCGGCTGTTTTTCCAATATGAATGGTTAATGTATCGTTACAGGTAGCCCCTGTAAAGGGAGTCACCACAACGGTATAAATACCTGTATCAACAACACTGATACTTCTGGACGTATCGCTGGATGTAATTCCCCCGGCGGGGCCTGTCCAGAAATAACTGCTTTCACCGGCAGGTGCTGTCAATTCAATACTATCTTGCCCGCAAAACACTGCTGATGAACTGATAATATTCAAAGGTGAACAGGATGCATCTATATACGCATACGAAAAATGCCCACCCAAGGCGCAATCTACCGCTTCAAAAACAACAGTAACACATTGTCCTATATAATGCTTCAGCGGAACATTAACAATGGTCCAATCTTTATAGTAAACCGAATCCGCACTTGGCGCATAATAAACCGAGTTAAATCCCGGAATTCCTCCTTTTGCAACTACATAATACTCGCCGCAAAAAGGTATCGTATCTGCATTCTGATCAAGCACCGCAACTTTAAAGAAGGGCTGTTGATAATAGGAATGGTTGGCAGGATTTTCAAGAAAAACAGCATACTGGTAGGTAAAATTTGCATTGGAAGCTCCTACCAAAAATGTTTGTGAAAGAATAGCAGCGCCATAGTTTACATGAGTGCTGTCTCCCAACATAACTGAATAGTGCCCACCAAAAGGAGATACAACCGGAACAGAAGGAACAATTTGGTCTCCCCTGTTACCGGAGGTAATATTAACCTGGTAATCGGGTTTTGGATTAGGCCCTACAGTTGGATTATAAAATAAAGGATTGCTGGTAAGCGTATCATTTGCAGCATGAGTAACAGCTCCGGCAAAGCCTCCGGTAATATAATTTAAATTATTAGAAGTTGTGCTGGAATTATTATTTGCATAATAAGCATACCAGCCGGAAAGATTTCCGGTTTCAAAATCAATATTAGAACAGGCAGAATCACATCCCACACTTAAGTATGGCGCTTTTGTTTTTCTGAATTCTTCAACAGAGGAAGGATACCTCTGCTTTATATTTTCAAATTTGAGGTATGAAGAAAAAATGTTTTTTTGCAATACTGACTCATATTTTCCAACATTGGAAGTTGTAATCTCATCATCGCCTATCCTTTTCATGAAATCGCCCCTTAGGGAGTCTATTGCCTTTTGGGAAAACCGGGTAAATAAATCAAAGTCTGATTTCGATATTCCATTGTTGAGTCTCGTTTTATCTAATGCAAAAAACCAATGGATGTATATATTTTCATACGTTTCATTGCTCATACTGCCTGATGATTGGGCTGATAAATGTTGATTGCCGAATGCCAGTAAACAAATTGTAAAAAGGGAAATAAAAAAAGGTAATTTTTTATAGTTCATCCGGATAGTTTTTACTTTTCAAATATACTATATAACGCAATAGCCCGTATAATAGTATGAGAAATATCTATATAGCTTATATATAGAATGTTTATTTTAGCAGAAATTATACCCCTATGAAATATACGGTCGTTATATTTTTAGTTGCCTTGATTTTAGCCCGCAGAATAAGGCGAAGTGTTGGCTTCCAAAAATATAATCAGCCCCTGTTAATAATCAGGATTGTGTTATTCTCCATTATTTCATTGCTATTCCTCGCATTTGCCATTTTATATCCTATGGCTTTTGTGAGTGATGGGGTTGGTATTATTGCGGGGCTTATTCTTGCCTATATAGCCACCAACCATGCTCAATTTGAAAAAAGAGAAAATGGACTCTATTTCAAAACGCATATTTGGGTTGAAATTGTTGTGATTACCCTTTTTCTTGCACGTTTTATTTACCGTGTTATTGTTGTAAAGGATATGTTTCAGCCCGCCGAAAGCCAGGATATTCAAACCCGAATGCAA
>DATHOL010000047.1:0-4182 GCA_035484895.1 Bacteroidia bacterium
CCCTCTCAAATACAAGGGAGGTTAAATTTGGGGTTGGCATACTATCGGAAAAACATGTATGACGATGCTATAAAAATTTATACGGAATTAATACACATGGATTCCCTGGAACCTACGGCTTACTTCCAACGCGCGCTCGCATACCATTATGGCAATCCGCCACAGCCGGAGTTGGCTCTTGCAGATTATAGCAAAGCCATACAGTTGAATCCCGCCAATGCTATGGCTTATTTAAACAGAGGTTCACTCTATGTCGACCAGTTTAATAAATATGACCTTGCTATTGCTGATTTTAATAAGACATTGGAACTGGACCCCGCCAATACAGATGCCATAGTAAATAAAGGAATAGCTTATTACCGGAAAGAAGACTTTGACGAAGCCTTGCGGCTTTATAATTCAGTGCCCGGAAACCTGAATGATCGTGGAAAAATATTCTATCTGAAAGCCCTTTCGTATGCCGGAAAGAATGAGTATACAAATGCCTTGCAAAATGCTGAAACAGCTCAAAAAATGGGGTTGACCATTGATCCGGCGATTCTACAGCAGTGGAAATCAAAATAACTTTATAGCATTTCTAATTTATACTATCCGGCATATTTTAATTCAAAATAATTCGTAATTTTGACGAATCACTGTTATTTACAATAATCCCCCACGCCTATGAAAATTGATATAAAACGAATTCTTGTGCCTACTGATTTTTCGGATACAAGTAATTATGCTGTCGAAAAAGCTTGCCGTATGGCGGCTAAAATGAATGCAAAGCTTTACATTATTCATGTATTGGAAAGTGCTCCTTACAAATTGGTAGTATCAGACGAAAACCCAAAGGAGAAGGTGGTCTATCAGAAAAACATAATGGACAGGCTGGGGAAAATAGCAAAAGATATTACCGAACAATACCAGGTTGAAGTGGACACTTTAATAGGTGAAGCTAAAGTAACTGATGTAATTGAAGAAGCAGTTAAGGATAACAAAATAGATATAATTATAATGGGTACCAGTGGCGCCAGCGGAATGCGCGAGTTTTTAATCGGAAGCAATGCCCAACGTGTAGTTGTCCGTGCTGCTTGTCCTGTAATTACTTTTAAAGTGCCTCCCGGCGAAATGGGCTTTAAAACTATTGTACTTCCGGTAGAAAGCTGGAACAGCTCCATTGAAAAGCTGGACTATGTAACGGACATTGCTAAAACATACGATTCCCAGGTACATTTGCTCGGGATTATTGAAAACAGAAAGAAGGCTGATATGAGGCAGGTACTTGTGCTTTTGGAGGCTGCCGAAAAATATTTGAAAGAAGCGAATATTTCTTTTGTGCGTAAAATTATTGCCAGCGACCAAGTGGCAAAAGAAGCTCTGGTTTATGCGGAAGAAATAAAAGCCAATCTAATTGTGGTAATGACCGAGCACGAATCGAAACTACAAAGTGTGTTGCCGGGTTTACTGGCAAAGCAAATTGCGAATCACTCCGAAATACCTGTGATGAGTATTAAGCCGGCCATGTATCACACTGAAAAAGTTATTATTAAAGAAGCGCCTGTTCACCGTCGTAAAGAACACTCCAATATAAATAAATAGCTGATGGCTTATAGCCAATAGCTATTAGAGATAACGTATTACATATTAGAGAAGGAGCCGTTGCTTACTGAGACAGTTCCTCCGCCCGATGTAGGGGTGGTTTCAACAGCATTAAAATAAAAACTGCCATTGTAAAGTCCGTTACTGCCCTGGGTAACTATAGCCTGGCCAATATAAGTGGAACTGGTACTGTAACTGGCAAAGCTATTGCCAACAGTAGCATAAAAACTGGTAGATGGGTCTCCCAAGGTAAATGTTCCGCCACCGCCACCGTTTAATTTCAAGTAAAGTTGTACGCTATTGGAACTGCTGCTTCCGGTCATTACTATAAGCCCATTGCTATTGGTAAAACTGGCTGATAAACTTACCGTGCCGGAACCTAAGTTAGCACTCATGGAGGAGGATGGCGTACTTGAACTGCCGCTTTTATTGCATGAAAATAAAAACCCTGCAAACAAAATGAGTATTGAAATCTTTAGCGCTTTCATAACACAAAGGTAAGAAAAAGGAAGGAATTACCGATTGGGCAATATTCTAAAGCTTTCCTTCAAAAGCATATACCACAGCAATACCTACAAGAGTCCCATACGCTGCCACACCCAATATTTGCCCCATGGTACTTGCATCAAACCCCGAGGACTTGGGAATTATTATAGTATAGGAGGTCATATCCACATTCTTTAATATGGTGGCATTCAGTTCTGTGTTCAGATCGGCTTTCGTGTATATGCTAAGGTCATGCTTATGCTTTCGTAATTGACTTTTGGTTTGCGGATTTTTTATTTCCGCAATGGTAGCCGGATCACGTATTTCTGTAACCACGCCCTTAATACCGACAACTGAAACCTTGGGCTTTTCAACTTTATAGGTGGTAGTTTCATTATGGATATATACATCATAATTATCAAGCTTATCACTTACCTTATCAAAATCCTTATACTTATAATGCATAACCTCTAGCGACTGGCAGGAGGCAAAGACCGATAATACAGCAAGCAAGAGAAGAAACGATTTAAAAGAAAACTTCATGTATGAAACATTTAAAATGAACAATTTACTCAAATGAGCGCACTAAAGTATGAAATATCTAAAGATTAAATACAATACCATTACCTTAACTCCGAAGCTTTCAGAAAATTATCAAATCATGCAAATAAAACTGTCATTGGGAAAATAATCCTATCTTTGCAACCCTTAAAAAAATATTGCGGGGTAGAGCAGAGGTAGCTCGTTGGGCTCATAACCCAAAAGTCGTTGGTTCGAATCCAGCCCCCGCTACTAATAAAGAGAACTACTAATCAGGCAGTTCTCTTTTGTTTTTAAAGGATAATTACTAATCAACTCCTATTCTATATATTAGTTTTTTGAGTAAGATAGGATAAATTAGTGTTATTTTTGACAAATGGAAAGTAAAAAGCATAAATCGGGTTGGGTAAGTGTGGTTGGCAGCCCTAATGTGGGCAAGTCAACGCTTGTGAATGCCTTAATGGGCGAGAAACTTTCTATTGTTACCAATAAGCCCCAAACTACCCGGCACCGCATTACCGCTATATGTAATGGAGACGATTACCAAATGGTATTCTCCGATACTCCGGGCGTACTTAAGCCTACCTATAAAATGCAGGAGGCTATGATGAAAAGGGTAGGGGAAGCATTGGAAGATGCTGATATTATTATGGCTGTAATTGATGTTGGCGAAAAGTATTTTCCACAGGAATTATTTGAAAAACTAAAAAGAACCAAACTGCCAACCATAGTTGTTCTTAATAAGCTCGACTTAAGCAACCAGGAAGAAACAGGAAGGAAACTTACCTTGTTGAATGAGCAGATAAAACCGACTACTATTATTGCCACTTCGGCAACAAATAATTTCAATATTAAGGAACTAAAGGAACTTCTCATTAAGCATTTGCCCGAAGGAGAACCTTATTATCCTAAAGACCAGATATCGGATTTACCGGAAAAATTCTTTGTAGCGGAAATACTGCGTGAAAAAATACTGATGTATTACCAACAGGAAATACCCTATTCTGTAGAGGTGGTAACAACAGATTTTGTGGAAACTGAAAAGATTACCCGCATACGTTGTGAGATATTTGTTAACCGGCATACTCAAAAGGCTATTATTATAGGCAAAGGAGGCGCAGCGCTGAAAAGAACTGCCACCGCAGCCCGGCACGATCTGGAAAAATGGCTCAATGCAAAAGTATTTTTGGAAGTGGATGTAAAAGTAAAAAAGGATTGGCGGGATAATGATATGCACTTAAAAAATTTCGGATACTTATAAATAGTTAGCAATTAATAATTAGTAATTAGCAATCATTTGCAGTTCATTACTAATTACTAATTGCTAATTCTTAATTAATAAAAAATGTCAAGAATAGCAGCCATAGTAGGAAGGCCCAATGTAGGTAAATCGACCCTGTTCAACAGGCTTACCGAAACACGTGAAGCCATAGAAGACCCGACAAGCGGCGTTACCCGCGACAGGCATTATGGCCGTGTGGAATGGAACGGTGAGAATTTTTCCCTGATAGATACAGGTGGGTATGTTCATGGAAGCGATGATGTATTTGAAGCGAGTATCCGCAAACAGGTGCA
>DATHOL010000048.1:0-7557 GCA_035484895.1 Bacteroidia bacterium
AAACAGCCTATACTGTTCCTTTACTAATTGCCTTTATTTCAATACCTTTTTATGGCATTATGAATTATTATGCCGCATCTCTCAGGGGGCAGCATAAAGTGGTGCTTTCGTTGTTACCTGATAATATAGTAAAACCACTTCTATACCTTATACTTGTAGGGGTATTGTTTGCTTTTTCCATCAACTTCAATTCCCGCAGTTCGGTATTATTAAATGTAGTTGCGTATGGCGGGGGCTCCGTTTTTGCCATTATTGCATTTTATAAAACCACACTGCTAAAAGGTATTGAAGCTAACTATGATTTGAACCTTTGGAAAAACACCCTGAAATCGCTTTTTCTGCTGCAAGTTATAATGAGCATCAATTCGAGGATGGATATTTTAATGCTGGGCTACCTTAAAGACTCTTCACAAGTAGGTATATATAGTGTTGCGGATATGATAGCGACAAAGCTTTTACTGTTTTTGCAAATAATGAACGTAATTACAGCTGCCTCTATTTCCCGGATGCATTCCCTTGAACAAAAACAGAAACTACAGGAAATGATAACCAAAATCAGCCGGTGGGTCATGCTGATTTCACTTCCGGTATTTTTAATTATTGTACTCTTCCGGAAATTGATAATGTCCTATTTTGGAGTTGATTTTGACAGCGGGCAAACAGCTTTAGTAATCATTTCTACGGGGCAGATGATCAATATAGCTTATGGCCCGGTGGGTAATTTTGCTTTAATGACAGGTAATCAACGATATTTTATTATTTTCACCTCTATTAATATACTTATTAATTTTACCTTAAATCTTATCCTGACCCCTTCCCTGGGTATAAACGGAACTGCAATTTCAACTACTTGTGCCTTAATTACATGGAACACCGGGATGTTTTTAGCACTGCGGAAGAAAACAGGCATCAGCACCTGGATATTCGGATAATATGGTTTCTCTTTTTTAAAAATGATTACTCTTTGATAAAAGTATCCCCGGTAACGTAATTCAGGATTTTGTATTATGTTTGAAAGACCTTTCTGCCCGTATTAATTTATTTTACCTGTACTTACTCAAATTCCATTATGTCAGCCATAGAGCCTATAACTCCTGAAGAAATTGAGTATATAAAAAAAATTCCGATGTTGTTTATTATAGGCAAAGGACGTTCGGGAACTTCTCTCCTTCAAAACCTACTGGATGCCCACCCTCAAATTGTGGGCGCCCCCGAATCAAAATTCGCCGTGCTTCTTTACTCGCGTTTTTCTCATATTAAAAAATGGAAGGAACGGGATATACTTGATTTTGTTGACAAATTATACATGGATCCGCTATTTGCTGCTTTTTGGCATGTTGACAGAAAAGAACTTACTGATGCACTTCTTGCTGTCACTGCCGGGGCCGACTACTCCCTGTTATGTAAAATAGTTTACTACCAAATGCGAAAAGATAAAGAAAACTTGATTTATCTTTCGGATAAGAACCCGGTATATACGCTATGTATTGATACTATTTTAAAAATATTTCCGGAATCAAAATTTATACATATAGTAAGGGAACCTAGGGATAATATCTATAGCCAGATTGCTTCTTTCAAATCAAAAAATATAGCATTCAGGGCTTATCAGTGGGTCGCATTCAATTCGATAATAGAGCAAAGCAAAAAGAAAGTGCCCGAAAAATACTTCACGGTATTGTATGAAAACCTGGTAACTGACACCGAAAAAACCATGAAGTTAGTATGTGACTACCTAAACATTTCATTTACTACCACTATGATTCAAAATAAAGGCCCTGAATGGCTTAATACACACGTTGAGACTATAGGAGTTACCGGTGCCAAAAAGTTTGTTCACAGAAACCTGTTACAACCAATAGACACCTCCCATGTTGGAAAATGGAAAAATAAAATGAGCCTTTACGACCAGGTTTTAACGGAGGTGATAACGGGTGATTTTGCAAAAAAACTGTATGGTTATGATATTGATGGCAACAGAAATAATAAGCCCATTAAAATATCCAGCATAACCCTGCTAAAAGGAAAATATTTTTATATTATCTGCCAGGAATTGATTCGGTTAAAAATGAAATCTTTCCGTTTTAATTTACTATATTCCCTTTTGAAAAGAAAGACGAATAAAAAGTTGCCTAAATGAGAATATTTTAAAATCATAAATTATACATGACAACAGATTCATCTGAAACAAAGCCATTAACTGCTAAAGACATAGAATATATCAAAACAATCCCGATGATATTTATACTCGGGCGTGAACGTTCGGGCACTTCGCTGCTTCAAAACCTGCTCGATTCGCATCCTAATATTATTGGTACGCCTGAATCAAAATTCATTCCTCTGCTCGCACCCCGTTTTTTACATATTAAAAAATGGACGGAAAAAGATATTAAAGACTTTGCTGAAGCGTTATATATTGAGCCCATGTTCAGTAATTTTTGGCACCTTGATAAAGAACAGCTAACAAAAAATTTACTTCTTGCAAAAGATAGCGCCAGCTATGGTTTCCTATGCAAAATAGTTTACTATCACCTGCGGAGAGATAAAGAAAAGATTCTACTCATTTCAGATAAGAATCCGAGCTTTATCCTGCATATCAGAACACTGCTGAAAATTTATCCGGATGCACGGTTTGTCCATATTATCAGGGAGCCCAGAGATAATGTATACAGCCAGATGAAAGCATTTGATGCCCGCAATACTATTTTTAGCGCGCAGAAATGGTTAGGATTTAACCAGCGGGTAGAACGTTTTAAGAAAAGAATGCCGGAGAAATTCTACACTATTATTTATGAAAATATGGTAACGGAAACGGAAGCTATTATGAAGGGCTTGTGCCAGTTTCTGAAGATTCCATACAGTACCGCTATGATAGAGAATGTTTTCCCCGAATGGCTAAGTGCACATCTTGAAAGAAAAGGGAAGGTAGACATGGAGAATATGGTTCATAAAGGACTTTTATCGCCCATAAATACCTCTAACGTAGGGAAATGGAAAGGCAAAATGAGCGCTTACGACCAGGCCGCTACTGAGGCAGTTACCGCAGATTTTGCACGAAAAACCTATGGATATGATATTCAAATTGACCCAACCAATAAAGTAAAGATTTCCGGGTTTAAAGTTTTTAAAGGAAAATGCATTTACTATGTTTGGCAAGCATTTACACAAGCCAGGTATATGTCATTAAAATTTAATTTAATGTACTCTAAAAGAAAGCAAGGCAAAAAGGGTAAGGATTTACCCTTATGGGAGCATTTTTAAAAACCGCCGTTTAACTTCACGCAAATTTACTTTTGAGTTTTAAAAATCCTTTTTCAAAAAACTCATACGAAATAATTGCAATAATGATTGTAAAAATAAGTGTGCCGGCATAAAGCATCAGGTTCATCTGCCATCCTGAAATTTCCCGTTTAAATATACTTTCGGTCATCCGGAGGGAGAATATTCTCAATATCGGGTGGTACATATATAATCCATACGAAATCTTTCCGAGGTAATTCATCCATTTATAATCAAGATTGAGTATGGAACGCGGATTGGTAGCCAGGTTAACAATAATTACCATGAAAAGCACCGAATATATTTCATAATAAATACTTGGAAAATTTTCTTTGGCAATGGGCTTTATACCAATTTTTAATAACAATAGCCCAATTGTAATTATATAAGTGGCCCATTGAATATCCTTTCGGTATATCAGTTTCAGGATTTTATTTTTTTCAAAAACAACCCAATAAGCCCCTATTCCGCCAATGGCCATGCAACTTATCCGGTATTGCATTATAACGCCTCGTACGAAACGAAATAACGTGTTGTATAATTCTCTCCACGACCAGAAATCGTCGCCAAGCAATAAAGCATTCCTGACAAATAGTACGAGTAACGCAACAGAAAAGAAAACCACTAAATATTTTTTTGTAATCTTTAATAACACAGGCCAGCAGAGATAAAAAAACTCCTCTACTCCAACAGACCATATCGGGCCAATGGTTCTTGGCAGGCCGGAAGCACTCCTCACAAAAGGGCTTAGAAATAATAATGTTGCTATAAAATAGGGCCAAAAATGTTTATAAATATTAGATGAGTAGTCCTCGTTAAACCAGCATATATGTGGCAAAATAAAAAAACCGGCAATTACAATCAGAAAATAAAGTGGCCATATTCTAAGCGCTCGTTTTGTATAAAAAGATTTAAGCGAAATATCACCGGTGTCCTTCTTTTCCTTTAACAATAGAAATGTGATAAGAAAACCGCTGAGAACAAAAAACAAACTTACATCCATATTCCCCACAAGATTATAGTATCGCAAGGGAGAAAATGTGGGACGGTTGTTTATAAACTTAATATCCTCAATATGGAAAATAATGATGATTAAGGAGCCGATAAATCTCAGTCCGTCTAAATTGGGAAAATAATTTTTACTGTTTGAATAGCTTTTCTCCATCAAAAGGGGGTATGGACTAACAGTTAAATGCAAAAAGCAATTTAACTATAAGACCTCTCCTTTCTACTAATAGAATTTAGCTTATAGGATGTTTAACCTGTTTTTAATTGAATCTTAATCCGACTTTAATAAGGCTTTAATTTTATTTTAATGCTACGCACTTTCTGCATCAAAACAATAAAATTTCATTCCTATTTTAGTAGGAATTTCAGATGATTGATTAAAATATTATACAGCAGCTTTAACTTCCACCTTTTTCAGTTTATCCCTCTCCGCTTTTTCTTTCAGGTAATTATCCAGTTGGCCTGATTCTGCCAGGTGCACAAGATTATTATCCTTTTTAAGAAGTTTCCATGATTTCCAAATAGGCGGATGAATAGCAAGTAAATCAAGCAACATATATAATGGCGCTATTTTAAAAGCGTAAAATGGATCAGTCCAACGATATCCAACTCCAATGGAATCAGTAGCATTCTTTACCGTATGCCAGTAAAAAGGAGGGTTCCAGAGTATATCGCCCGGTTGAAGGCTGACCGAATAGCCATCTATATATTTATATAACTCATTAGGCGGGCTATAATCAGGGCTGAACGGGTCGAAAGGCAAATTATTCTTCCCCCTGAAAGGTGCATTTCTGTAAACATTTCTAACCGGATCCGGGTCAACAATCATCGTATAATATTGAGAAATCAAAATCCAGTCTTTTTGTCCGTAAGTCTGAACAAAAAAGTTAGGCGGATTGGCATTATGAACGTAAGAAATACTGTCTTTAGGTCCGATAAAAACCTGGAATGCTTCAAATAGAGAAAAGCCGGTTTTTCTATCCAGCAACCATTGGTAGTCAAAATCCTTAATATGCTCGGGGTGCCTGTCTAATAAAGGATAAAACCTGTAATATTTCTTCCCACCTCCTTTAATATTATCAATAACCTCCCTCAAAGTAATTGCTTCATAGTTATTCATGTTTTCCTGAGTTGCCATTACTATTTCATCATCCCCATGCAATTCTTTAAAATAATCGAGCGACCATTTTTTTACGCAATCCCAATCCTTTGCAGCGCCTTCAAGCACTACCGGGATTCCCTTGCGCATGTAATGGTTTTTAAATTCTTTAAGGGTAATATCCTTCCTTTTTTCAATAGGATATATTTTACCCTCCCCGCTTTTCTTTAATGTTTCCAGTAGGTTTCTATAGAATTTCTTTCTGCGCTTGCCAAGCATTTTAAAGGTTCTTTCTCTTCCCAGAAAATGGTCCATTAACTGGTAAATGCCATATTCAAACCGTTGGCTGCCCTTTATGTTTCTTCTGAAATCACTCATTGGTTTATACTAATTAGTTTTATACTGCTGCTTTTTCTTTTTGAGTTTTCTCAAGCTTTTTAGCCTCGTCTCTTTCCGCTTTTTTCTTTAAATAGTCTTCCAGCTGCCCTGTTTCTGCTAAATATATAAGATTAGCATCTTTCCGCACCATTTTACTGCCTTTCCAAATAGGAGGGTTATTAGCACAGAAATCGAGAATCATATATAAAGGTGCAATCATAAGAGAATATAGCGGCGGAATCCAACGGAAACTAACTCCAATGGAATCGGTGGGGTTTTGCACACAATGCCAATAATAAGGCGGCAGCCACAAAACATCGCCAGGCTTCACGGTTGCTTCAAGCGTATCAATATATTTAAACAATTCATAGGGCCTTTCATATTCGCCCGGTTTAAATGGGTCGAACGGGCCTTGTTCAGTACGCATGGGTGCATGACGATAAACATTCTTAACAGGGTCAGGGTCAAGTATCATAGTATAATAAGGTGGATACAATATCCATTTCTTTTCTCCGTAAACCTGAAGAAACATATTGCAGGAACAGGCATTATGCAAGCCTGTTGCCGTTCCTGCACCTCCCATAAATACCTGGAAAGCTTCAAACCAATTGATACGGTTTTTATGCTTTAACAGCCAGTTATAATCAAATTCTTTAATATGCTCAGGATGCCTGTCCAGCAAAGGATAGAAGCGGTAATATTTGCCGCCGCCTGAACGCATATTGTCAATTACTTCTCCCAGCGTAATCGTTTCATAAGGATACCCCTCTTTCTGGAGTTGAACCAGCAAAATTTCATCGTCTCCATGCAGTTCTTTAAAATACTCGAACGACCAATCCTTTACACAAGCCCAATCTTTTGCAATGCCCTCCATTACAACCGGAATTCCCTTACGTAAGTAATGGTCCCTGAACTCTTTTATAGATAAATCTTTCCGTCTTTCTATTTGAACCGCTCTTCCGGGGCCACTTTGTTTCAGGGTTTCCGTCAGGTTTTTATAAAACTTCCTACGGCGGGTACCAAAAAGTTTAAACATCCTCTGGCGGCCAAAAAAATGGTCAAGAATTTGGTAAACACCATATTCCAAACGCTGGCTCCTCTTAATATTTCGTTTATAGTCGCTCATTATACTTCACTAAATAACCACAAATATAAGGTAAATATTACGAGACAACCATGAGTTTGCATTTCGATATTACATAAAACTTTCGTAGAAAGTATTAACTTTGTGAAAATTACCAGAAAAAGTGGGTGCTTTTATTAAAGCTATAAGCTATTATTTGCCTGAAAAGATTCTCAACAATGAAGAATTATCGCGTATTTTCCCGGAATACACTCCTGAGGAAATTTTCAGGCGCACAGGCGTGAAGGAAAGGCGCATAGCTGCAGATGACGAAATTCCTTCTGATTCAGCGGTTACAGCAACTGCAAAATTTTTTGAAGAACATCCTGATTGCAAAAAAGAAGACATAGATTTCCTTATTTTCACAACTGAAATGGTTGACAGGCGCGGGCCGGCTACAGCCTGCGTATTGCAAAATAAATTAGGCCTTCCAACTACATTAGGGGCAATTGACATACCTATGGGCTGCTCAGGTTTTGTATATGGATTAATGGTTGCCAATTCCTTAATTACAGCCAAAGTTGCCAAAAACATATTGTTTTTAACCGGTGATGCTGCAACTAAGGTTATTCATCCCCGGGACCATGAATTAAGAATGATTTTTGGCGATGCCATGGCGGTAACTCTTATAAGTGAATCGGAAAACAGCGGTATTGGTAGCTTTGTATAT
>DATHOL010000049.1:0-5452 GCA_035484895.1 Bacteroidia bacterium
CACCACTACTACCATTAATTTCAAAGCACAACCTTATCCTGCTTTTGTGGCTGTGTATGGTATTTCTTTCTGATTTTTTTCAAATCATGCTTCAGTAATTCAGGATTATTATAATATTTCTCACTTTGTTTATCTCTTATTTCTCTAAGAGTCTGCATTATACTTTTCTTTTTTGCTTTCATCTTCTTAATTTTGAAATTCAAATGGAGTCCTTATATCAATTATGGAATATCCGTACTTTAAATTCGTGCTATTATATGCTCTTATACGGGCAAAATTGACAATGTGCTTAAAATTCCAACTTACAATAACGTCTGCCTTAATGATAGTTGCAACCGCAATGTGTATGGCATCATCATAACTTTTCTGAGTTACAGCCTTTTCTTTAATATATAAACCTGCAAGTTCATAAACCTCATTATTCAATTGAACAATAGTTAGTTTTGGAAGATATTCATTAAATAAGTTTCGCACTTGCACCAGGGGCTTCCTCCAGTTCATTCACTGTCAATTCTGATACCACAGGAGTTATAACATTCTTATTTATTAATTTAAAGAAAGGTTTGGTCCACTCTTCAAATTCGACATCAAAATATCCGCCAAAAACCATGTATCAATATATACTTGCATACTACAAAGGTAATCAATTAGTGATTATTTACTATTAAATACCTCAATCAGAAAATCCTTATTATATCTCCCCCCTTCTACCCAACTGAATTACATCCATGTTTTTAATATCACTTCCCTCAATCTGGAAACGTACCATCGTGCGGACAGAATGAAGTCCTTGTTTGCCGGCGGCACCCGGGTTTATGTGGAGTAAATTCAATTCTTTATCAAAAATAACTTTTAAAATGTGGGAATGCCCGCAAATAAAAATATCGGGTTTGGTTTGTTGCAATAACCTTTTTAATGTCGGGTTATAATTCGGTGGATAGCCCCCAATATGTGTTATCCAGACTTTCTTCTTTTCAATTTCAAACACCTGGTTTTCGGGACAGATGATGCGTACTTCCCTTCCGTCAATATTGCCGTATACAGCCCTAACAGGCTTTATTGCTTCTAACGTATCATATACATTTACGCTGCCTATATCACCCGCATGCCAAATTTCATCGGCTTCTGCGGCATGTTTGCAAATGGCTTCATCAATGTAACCGTGTGTATCGGAAAGGAGGAGGATTTTTACCATTTAAGATTTTATTAATAATACAATAGAACGCGGATGACGCGGATTTAATATGATTTTCACGGATTTTTTATCTGCGTTGATCATAAGCAATCTGCGTCATCAGCATTTAATTGTTTTTAACTCTGTAACTCCTCTGCCAGTTGCATTTCATACATATCCCGATAAAGCCCATTGGCAGCCAGCAATTGTTCATGAGTACCATGCTCGGCTACTCTGCCTTTTTCCAGTACCAGAATTTTATCGCACATCTTTACAGATGAAACCCGGTGGCTTATTATTACCGTTGTGCGCCCTTCCATATAGCGTTGCAGGTTGTATAGTATTTCCTGTTCGGTGTTCGTATCTACCGCCGAAAGACAATCATCCATTACCAATATGTTTGGGGTTTTCAGCATAGCACGCGCAATGGAAACCCGCTGCTTTTGCCCACCGGAAAGGGTCACTCCCCGCTCGCCTACATACGTATCAAAGCCATCTTTAAACTCCATTATATTGTCATATATGGCAGCATCTTTAGCCGATTGTTCCACTTTTTTGCGCAATTCATCTCCGCTGCCATCGGTTGAAAAGGAAATATTGCCCGCAATGGTATCAGAAAACAAGAAGACTTCCTGTGGCACATATCCCACCTTGCTCCGCAAAGATGAAAGCGGAATGCGGCGTATATTTTTCCCATCTACCCATATAATGCCCGAAGTAGTATCATACAACCTGCAAATAAGTTGCGCAACGGTTGATTTACCACTGCCCGTGCGGCCAACTATACCCACAGATTCCTTTTTTCCTACCTTAAATGATACATCCTCTAAAGCTTTTATGCCCGTATCGGGATATACAAATGAAACATTGGCAAATTCCAGTTCGCCTTCCACTTCAAAACCATTATCATCTTCGCTTACCACTGTAGGCGTGGTTTCTAAAAACTCATTGATACGCGTCTGCGAAGCAGCTGCCCTTTGCACTAATGAAGTAATCCATCCCACGCTGGCAACGGGCATAGTTAGATTGTTAACATATATTACAAAAGCAAGTACACCGCCACTGGTAACAACCCCTTTTATCATTTCCCTGCCACCTATATATATAATAAGCACCAGGCTGATTCCAATTAAAAACATCAGGATAGGCTGAAATAAAGCTTCCACACTAACAAGGAACATATTTTTCTTTTTATAGTCGAGGCAATCTTTTTCAAAATCATCGCCCATGGTTTTCTCCAACATGTATGATTTTATAACCCGTATCCCCGAAAAACTCTCCTGTGATTTTGAAAATAATATGGAAAGTTGCTGTTTTACAGTAGTGCTCCTGTCGTTAATCAAATTGCTGATATAATACACAGACAGGTATAAAATAGGTAATGGTGAAAAGACATAAAGCGTATAAACCAGGTTAATCTTCACCATATATATTAAGGTAAAGGCAACAATAGTAATTGTATTCGTAGTGTACATAATAGCAGGGCCTACATAATTCCGCACTGAGCCTATATCTTCGCTGATGCGGTTCATAAGGTCGCCCGTATTATTACGCTTGTAAAATGCCAAATCAAGTTTCTGGTAATGTTCAAATACTTCATTTTTAAGGTCAAACTCTATTAATCGGGAAGTTACAATAATGGTTTGGCGGGTAAGGAAAAGGAAAATACCGCTTACCAGGGTCAAACCGAAGAAAATGGCCCCTAATTTGAGTAAATGGCTAACGGCAGCCGGCATAAAACCCGCTGATTGTGAAACATTATTGGATACCCAGTCAATACTATCCTGTATAAATTCAACAGAATATACTTTCAACCAGGCTGAAAGAGCTACGAAAACCAAGCCCGACAAAAGCCGCACACGGTATTTGAAAAGGTATTTATTTAAATGTTTAAGCGATTTCATGAGATAGCAAAATTACGAATTAAACAGGCACCTACTATTGCCATATCATTATAGATGATATTAATATTTAATATATTTGCCCATTCTCCAAGACAACGTTTACTTTCCATTATATAATCTTATACCCATATGATTGAGACAGCAGAGGCTAAGAAAACCGCCAACCAAGCGGACGACAGCGTAACAGGTCAAATGATGAAATTCGACCACGAAGAAGTTTTATTTTGCAATGACAATGCCACAGGCCTTAAAGCCATTATCGCTATTCATAATACTGTTCTTGGCCCCGGACTCGGCGGTTGCCGCATTTGGAAATACGAGCACGAACAGGAAGCGCTGAATGACGTACTGCGCCTTTCCAGGGGCATGACCTACAAAGCATCGGTAGCCGGATTGAACCTGGGCGGTGCTAAAGCTGTTATCATTGGAGATTCCAAACATATTAAAACAGAGGCTTTAATGCGCCGTTTCGGACGATTTATTGATGACCTGGGAGGAAAATACATTACCGCCGAAGACGTTGGTTCCAGCAGCCACGATATGGAATACATCCGTATGGAAACCCGCCATGTTACAGGCATTCCTAAATATATGGGCGGCAGCGGAGACCCTTCTCCGGTGACGGCTTATGGCGTTTGGCTCGGTATGAAAGCCGCCGCTAAAGAAAGATGGGGTTCCGACAGTTTAAATGGCAAGAAAGTAGCGGTGCAAGGCACCGGCAACGTAGGCGAAAACCTTATTAAGCATTTGACCGAAGAAGGAGCCAAAGTTTATATTACCGATATTAATAAGGAGAAGCTAAAAGAAGTAGCTGACCGTTTGAAAGCCGAAGTGGTAGATTCAGATTCAATCTTTGATTTAGATGTGGATGTGTACGCACCATGTGCATTAGGCGCTACATTAAATACTGCCAATATCAACCGTTTAAAATGCTCTATTGTGGCAGGTGCAGCTAATAATCAGCTTGCCGACGAAAAAGTGCATGGAGAAATGCTTATGAAAAAAGGCATTTTATATGCTCCGGATTTTGTAATTAACTCGGGCGGGCTTATCAACGTGTATTCTGAGCTTTCGGGCAATTATAGCCGCGAGCGCGCTATTTCACAAACAGATAGAATTTTCCATATTACAAAAGAGATATTCCATGCATCGGCTAAAGAAAATATCCCTACTTATTTAGCTGCTAACCGAATTGCTGAAAAACGTATTGAGTCTATGGGAAAAGTAAAACTTAATCATTAAAACAACGATGAACTATGAACGATGAACTATTTACAAATCAGTTTTTCGTTTATAGTTCATAGTTTATAGTTCATAGTTCATAGTTAAAAAAACTGTTCTTTACATTATGTTGAATCGCCGCTATTTGCGCATCAAAGTGCTACAAGCCCTTTATTCCTTTTACAGGGATGACCGCCTGGACATTGCCCTAAAAGAAAAAGAATTGAAGAGCAGCGTCGATAAAATATATGACCTCTACCTCTATCTCATTCTCATTTTAAAAGAGCTTCGTAACGTAGCCGAAAAAACGCTGGAGGATCGCAAAAAGAAAATGCTGCCCACCGCAGCTGACTTGAACCCTAATACCCGTTTTATTAATGACCCGGTACTGTTAAAAATAGATACTTCTCCGCTGCTCAACCGCCTGAAAAAGGAAAAGACTATTATGTGGAGCATTGATGAGGAGCCCGTGATTAAGAAAATTTATGCCGACATAATGGCATCGAAAGATTGCGAGGCATACTTGAAAGCGGAGTCGGTTACATTTGATGAGAGCGTGCAATTTATACACAGCATGTATAAAAAACATATCTCAGAAAATGAGATGATAAAACAATTTCTGTTTGAAAAAAACATTCACTGGAATGGTGATTATACCCTTGCAACACTTTGTGTTTTTAAAACTATTAAAGGGTTGAAACCTGATGGTGAAATTGAACTACTTCCCTTATATAAAGCCGATGATGATTACGATTATATGGTAACACTTTTCAGGCACACCATATTGGATGAAACAACCGTTTCTGTTTTGCTGAATGAAAAAATTGCCAATTGGGAACCGGAACGCATTGCTGCTATTGATATGTTATTAATGAAAATGGCAATTACCGAAATATTAAATTTTCCAGGCATACCGGTGAAAGTAACCCTGAACGAATACATCGAGATATCTAAACTCTATAGTTCACCTAAGAGCAATACCTTTATCAATGGCATTTTAGATGCAGTAGTGAAAGACCTGAAAGCCCAAAACAAATTGGGTAAAACGGGAAGAGGGCTGATTGAATAATTTGCAGGGAATGGGTTGAAACCATTCCCTACAAATTACATAAACATTCATTTTAATAAATTAAATTGTTACAACTATTTAATT
>DATHOL010000050.1:0-3808 GCA_035484895.1 Bacteroidia bacterium
GGGATTGATGGCTATTTTATTGATTATATCCATCTGTGAAAGCCCGCTGTGCATATTTACCAGCGCGTACATGGTTTGTATTCCAAGCATACCAGGGGTTGCAAGGTCAAATTCCAGTTTTTTATTTTCTTCATCTTCCGGCCTGTGGTCGGAACAAATTACATCTATAGTGCCGTCTGCCAGAGCTTTTTGCAGCGCTTTCATATCACTCTTGCCTCTCAGCGGGGGCGATACCTTGAAATTGGTATCCCAATCCAGTAGCTCAATATCTTCAAAGGCGAGGTTGTAAGCATTAACCGATGTTGTAATAGATAACCCTTTCTTTTTGGCAGCTCTGATCAATGCCACGCTTCCTTCTGTAGAGATGGAAGATATATGCAGTTTCGCTTCGGCATATTCAGCTATAAAAAGTTCGCGGGTAACCATTATCTCTTCGGCAATACTTGGTTCTCCTTTCAGACCTAGCATTACACTTACTTTTCCTTCATTAACACAAAGCCCGGTAGAGAGCGATTTATCATTGCATCGGCTCATGATAAGTCCGCCGAAACTTTTAGTGTAAAGAAGCGCCCTGTGCAATAACCCTGCGCTCATTACCGGATGGATGTCATCGGTGAAGGCTACAGCCCCCGATAGTTTCATGTCATACATTTCCGACAGGTCTTTCCCTTCCAGTTTATGCGATATGGAACCAATAGGGTAGAGGTCCACAATCTGTCCCGCCGATTTATTTATAATGTATTCTATCTGCGTTTTAGAATGGAGTGGGGGATTTGTTGAAGGAACTATGGCTACTCCCGTAAAACCTCCTGCTGCCGCTGCCTTTATACCCGATGCTATGTCTTCTTTGTATTCAAAGCCGGGGTCGCAAAAATTCGCCTGCATATCAAACCAGCCGGGAGAAAGGTGCAAATCGTCGGCTTCTATGACCTTCTTGATTCCTGCTGCCGGAATCTTTACTTTTATATCCGTTATTGTTCCGTTTTCTATTAAAACATCCATTACTTTCCCATTATGCGGAGAGTTAGGGTCAACAATTTTGGCGGATTTTACAAGCAGCTGCATAAGGTTGCGGTTTATAGGGTTATTCTTTCCATAAGCGTAACAGACTTTCTTCAATAGCTAAAAATAGTAAGGCTAAAAGTATGCAATATTTCCAGTAGAATTTTCCCCGGTTTACTTCTGTTAATAGCGCAGGCAAGGTATCTCCCGAAGCGGGCAGTATGGAGAAGTTTTGCACTCCTGCATTTTTACAAAGTGAATCAAGAGCACCCGGAGCAAGGAAACTCATTTCCGATTCTTTGCGGTCGTAGTTGAAGGAGTAGCCTGAAATAATACTGTCTCCCGCTGTTAGCTTAAAGTTGCCAGAAGCACTTACCTGGTTGTGCAAAAACAATAAGGTTTTATCATTTACTACCCGCTTCTCCGGCAGGAATGAGAAGGTATCGCTCAAAGCTTTAATCTTGAACATTTTTCCTTCCGGCATACTTAAATCGGGCGCTTCGATAGGTTGTTCCTTGCCTAGCGTGTAATATAAGGTTTGCTGCGGACTACTATATAGTCCGATATTAAAGAGAGTAGGTACAAATATGGCATGCTTGCGGAAGTTGCTGTATGCATCAGCCAGTGAAACGGTAAGTAAGTAAATATGGCTTCCATTGTACTGAAACATATCCAGCATATCATCTCCGTTATCCAGTTTCATCAGGTTTTCGTAGGCTACTTTGCTATTGTGTAGAATGTGGTAATGCTTAAAAACAACAGGCAAATCCATATTTGCATGTTCTTTCTTTTCAAATACTCCTGCATAAATAGGGCTTTCATAATTCAGTTTATCCACTTTCAGGCGGGTTGTATCTATATTTCCAATTTGCGAGAAGTTGATAGAAGTAAGAAAATTGTTGTAGGAATCTTTATCCATACCTGAAGTAGGAGGGATGATAAATAAATCTCCTCCCTTGGAAAGATAGTGGGTTAACTCATGGCTCATGCCGGATGTAATGCTTGACACTTCGTCCAGAACTATTAAGCGATAGAGCGGAAAGGTAGAATAGTCAAGGTGGTTGGCGCTGGCATCCGTCAATGTAAAGAGGGAATCCTTTCCATAAAGATAACTCAGCGAGGTATTCATCTTCATACTATCCGGATGAATGCACAGCACAGGTATGCCAGTTGATAGTTTGTAAGAAAAATAAATATCATCATCAAAAGAAATGGGGTAATCGGCAATCTTCAGTTCACCTTGCTGCAAAACGGTTTTGTCCGGAGTATATGATAGTGTAAGTGTTGTAGACGCGTTAGGAGCTATAGTGAAAGAAGAGGTTGCCTTTTCAACTCCATTAACAAATAGCTTGATGGGTTTATCCGTTACCTGCGCCGATGAATAATTGGTAAGTTTAACATACAATTGTTCCGCTTTGCCCGGTAAATGCACAGGGGTGTTAAACCAGCAGGTATCCACGGCTACGTTGTTTTTTGTTTCAGCAGTTACCGGGACAAAGGCCTCTGAAATGGCAGTTTCCGATTTGTAAGTTACCATTCCATCCACCGATTTCTGGAAGTCGGAGATTACAAAAGCTTCTTTAACCGGGCAACCTGAATGGTTCAGGTTATCTTCCTGCCGGCTCATTATTTCACCCAGCATGCGCGATGCAGGCGATACTTTCAATCCTTTTAACTGGTCAATAAATTCGTCCTTGTTCAGCCAGCGTTCCTGCACGGCGCTGAAATCCTGTGCCACCAATTGAACTTTATCTGCCGGATTAAGCGATTTGGCAATCTGTTCTGCTTTGCTTTTAGCGTCTTCCAGAAGTGTTCCATTTTGGTTTACGCTCATCATACTGAAAGAATTATCAATAAATATACTTACTGCTTTAGCCCCTGAAGTAGTAACTCCTTGCTTAACGGGAATGAATGGTTGCGCAAAAGCAAGTACCAGGAAAGCGATTATCAGGCATCGGCAAATAAGCACCAGCAATTGCCTTAGTTTGCTTTTGGAGTGCGACTCCTGCACCACTTCCTTCAGGAAACGGACATTGGAAAAATAGAGTTTTTTATATCGGCGGAAATTGAATAGATGAATTATAATTGGAATGCTGATTGCCGATAAGGCGTACAGAAAGGATGGAAAGAGGAAATTCATCAAAGCACAAAGATACTAAATAAATTAGCTGTGGTTAAAATGAAGCATAAAATAATCAAATGTTAAGAAGTCTTAAACATGCTTTTTGCATGGAAACTTTTCTAACTTTGTTACGTAGTAGTAGGAATAGCATAGTATAGAACCATTGTGAGGAAGTCAAAAAGTTATTTCATTTATAAAAATCAGTTTTTTACAGGGGTATTAACCCTTTTATTTGTTCCTGTATTATTGCAGGCACAAATCAATGATAAGGTCGATGGCCAGCCCGCACAATTTGTTCAGTCGAAGCATGATACAACCCGCACCGGTGATGATATTTTCAATGCGGTAAAAGTTGGGGTTATATTACCTCAGGGGCAGTTTGCACAGGCCATTACTAACCCGGGAGGCAAAATATATGATTTTAACAACCTCTCAAAACCCTTTAAGGGGCAGGACGGCTTGGGTGCAAAACCCGGCTATGATATACAATATGAGGGGTTCAGCTCGCTTTGGAGAATTAAGTCGGGTAATACACGCATAGCTCACATAGGCTTGCAATATGGGTTCGATTTTGGCTATATACCTATAAACTGGAACAATATACAATGGGCAAATTACAATATGCTGGTAGGCACCAATCCCTTTATTTTTATGGGATTTAAACTCGGCCCGGCATTTTATTTT
>DATHOL010000051.1:0-4628 GCA_035484895.1 Bacteroidia bacterium
AATAAGTTGATTGCCGCAATAATGAATGTTTGTTAACAATGCTATTCCAGGTAGCGGCCTCAATTAATAATATGGCAAAACCCATAGCTGCTTTCAGTAAAACCATATCGTGAATGCGGTCGAAAAAGGGCGCCAGTAAAGTAATATCGGTATAGGTGCGGGCTGTTTCTGTAGTATGAAAAACGGTTGAACCCCAAAGTAAAACGCTAAAAGCGATGCCGAAAATCAGCAAAAGCAAGGGGTTGGTTTTAAATATTTTCAACAACATGTGCCGTAAAATTCGCAAATAAAAAGCAACGGTTTCATATAATTACTATTTTTGCCTCAAATTAATACATTATGTTGCTTACTTGGTACAGTTATTCAAGCGGTATTTGGAGTTGGTTAGGGAAAGTTTCCATGTGGTCATTTCGCCACATTCTTGAGAAATTTCGCTGGGCTCCCAGTGTATTTTATATTCTCTTATTAAGTGTTTTGTTCATTGGCTGGATGTTCGTAATGAACAAGTATTACTCCAACCACAAGGACAAAGGCCTTATTGATTAATAGTTCCTTTTTCTATCTTTTTTATTAACGGAAATCGTTGTACAGATTTCCAAGTGATGTTTTAACACCCAATGTAATATAGGGTTCGTTAAATTCGTTGCCCGCAACATCCTCCATAATATCATACACGCCAAATTCCGCTTTCAAATTCATTTTTGGTGAAATAATATAATCGCATTTCACCCCAACAGTCGCCAGGTAAGTTGATACTCCCTGCCCTACATAGTTTCCATAATCGTACTGGTGGTCGGTATAAATGATGGAAATATTTTGTCCGTAATCTGTATTGGGTTTATCGCCTCCGTAATGATAAATAATAGCGCTTGCCTGAATTAAAAAATTCTTTTTGTACCAGGTGAGAAACGATGCCGATTCAATAAAATTAGCTCCTTCCGGATCGGCAAGCGGTTGGTTAAAGTTGGAATAATTCTGCAGCGGATCGCGGGCAGTGTAAGTAAAAGGCCGCACATAATTCACTTCCGTTTGAAAGGAAAGATTTTGCACCTTGAACATATTAAATGCTTTAAATCCGAATTGCAGGCCTTGTTTATTGGCCCACCATCCGGTGTGATGAATTACATTTTGCAGTTTAAATTCATCTATTAAAACCTGCCCGTAGAATTGCTCGTTCTTCGCAACTTTTACTTTAAACGCGATACCCAGGTTTGATTTATCGGGGTCGCCCATGTTATAGTTGGCAGGCTGATAAAACAGAATAGGATTTAAATACGCAGGGTCGGGTCCGCGCACATTTCTATTACTGTCTCCGTCATACGTAATTGCTTCAAAAATGGAAAAGTTAAAGCGCTTGGAAGCGTTCCATGTTAAATAATGAAACGAACTGTATTTGGTATGCCAGTCTTGCGAAAGCCCGCTCGGATTGGTTGCATCCTGCATAATGGTAAACATGCTTACATATTGTATTTTCCAAATGGTAGCCGTAATTTTAAAGTATGGATAACTGGTGGAAGCATCCGATAAAAACAAAGAACGGTATCCGTCGCCAAAAAACTCTTTCCCCTTTCCGATTTGGAAATTGAAATAGCTGTTGAGGGTATATGACAAATAAGCATCCCAATATTGATAGGAGTATCCCTTGGCTGCAGAACCATACGCATAGCCCATTCCCGGAACAACACGATAACGCTTAACTATGCTATCCATAAAAGACGGGCCGAAAATTTCTCCTCCCAAATAATTTGCAGAAAATGAAAATTTATTTCCCCATTTGCCATCTATATGCAGTCCGCCTGAATAATCGTAGGTGGAACTTTTTCCATACATATCATAGCCTCCGCTACCGCCTGCCAGCGGATATATTGTGGCATTTAATTTACCTGCTGAAAAAAGATGATCTTTCTTATTAAAAATATAATCTTTATATTTTGCTGAACTGTCATGTTGAATCGCGTTCTCAATTTTCTCTTTATCGTAGGGCATTACGCTGGTAAAAATCGTGCAGCTTTTACTGTTTAAATCAGACTGGTAGGGCACTAAAAAATCCCTGTCAAGGGTCATGTTAGTCTGCCCTTTGCTATAAAAAGCAAGTGCTGAAAACAGGAAATAAAAAGGTATTTTTTTACCCATTACATGGCATGGTGGTGTTCCATTTCCTTCATAATACCTGCCTTGCTCCGGCGTTGCCTGTATTTAAGAAAAACAGGAATTTGAAGGGTAAGTATAGCAAACCCTCCTACTAATAGAAATGAAACTGTTGGATTGAGCCCGCTTACAAGGAATACCATACCAACTACGGCTATCGTATACAAATACAACAATCCGGAAGATTTTCCGTGGCCCAGGTTAATATCAATTAATGCATGATGAATATGGTTGCGGTCAGCTGAAAGTGGCGACACGCCCTTCATAGTACGAATGATAACAATGCGAAGCATATCCATTAAAGGATAAGCAAACAAACCCATTACAAATAACGGCCTCGAAATAGTTACCAGGTAAGTTGGTATTTGTGAGGAATCAAACTCAATTAATTTAATACCCAATGTGCAAAGAATTAATCCCACAAAAAGAGAACCGGAATCGCCCATAAAAATTTTTGCCGGAGAAAAATTATAAATCAGGAATGCCAGGAGCGAACCTGCAAGTGCGAAACCCACTGCCGCCATAGCCGGGGCCCCGCTAAGCGCGAACCAAATACCAAAACAGATGGAACCGATAAACCCGATGCCTGTTGCAAGCCCATCCAGTCCATCAATAAAATTAAATGCATTTACAACCACCACAAATGTAAACACCGATAAAAAGGCGCTGGCCCAATAAGGTATTTCATGTATGCCAAACAGGCCATGAAAGCCTGTGATGCGTATATCGGCCATTAACACAAGAATCATTCCAACAAGAATATGTCCGAGTAGTTTGTAAATTGGCGCTGTTCCAACTATATCATCTTTTATACCGATAAAAAACAAAATCAGTAAAGCAGCTATCAGGTAGTTAATATCGGAAAGGGCGACATGTAAGCCGGAAGGGTACGTAGCTACCAGGGTAGGCACTAAAAGTGTAATGGAGAATAATGTTCCTGCAAAGATGATAACACCACCCAATGTAGGTATGTGTTTAGAGTGTACTTTTCGCAAATCTCCGGGTTCGTCGGTAAGGTTTTTCATGTGCGAAACCTTAATGAGTGAAGGGGTACACACAAAAACCACAAAAAACGAAACTAAGAATATAAGTATTTCTATACCCATTTGAAAAGAGTTCTAACCGGAGGCAAAATTAAAAATAATATCGGAATGTCCTAATTAAGTTGTAGATTTGAATTGGTGAATTAACCATATTTTAATATCTCCGTTACATAAGCATCATGCTTAAACCGGTTGCAGCAATATATATACTCCTCTTTTTCATGCCATTAGCTATGATGGCGCAGGTTGCCTCCATTGGACCGGTACCTGTTCCGCTCGATGTCAAACTGCCTGCTTCTGTTATAGATGGCGATACGGTTCCTATAATTACCATCCGCCCGGTTATAGTGGTTTCCGAGCGGAATTTTGCCGACATTAACGAGGCAATGAAGTATTATATGCTTCGGCGTGATGTAAAAGTAGCTTACCCTTATGCCGTTATGGCAGAAGCTACTTTTAAGCAATGCGAAGAAACCATGCAAACCATGACATCAGAATCGGACAAGAAAAAGTACCTGAAAGAGACCGAAAAAATTATGATGGCGCAATATAAAGAAGAGCTAAAGAGCCTGACCGTAAACCAAGGCCGGATTCTTATTAAACTCATTAACCGCCAAACAGGTACAACATCCTACGAAATGGTGAAAGAACTACGTGGCTCACTCTCTGCCTTTATGTGGCAAACAGTGGCCCGTATTTTTGGCAACAACCTGAAAGACACCTACGACCCCGAAACCGAAGACAAAGAAATTGAGAACATTATTGGGTTAATAGAGACGGGGACGATTTAATCAGGCCTCATCCTTGATCCTTCTCCCACAAGGAGAAGGTTGGGAGGCACAGGAAACTAAGTGAGATCACCCTCTCCTATGAGGAGAGGGTGATGTTGAGGTCGTGACTCTACCCTCTCCTTGTAGGAGAGGGTAGAGTGAGGTCGTGACTTTTCCCCTCTCCTTGTAGGAGAGGGCAGGGTGAGGTCGTGACATTACCTTCTCCTCATAGGAGAGGGCAGGGTGAGGTCGTGACTTTACCCTCTCCTATGAGGAGAGGGCAGGGTGAGGTCTTACGAACAGATTCCTCACTTCGTTCGGAATGACAGGAGTTTCTGTTTTGGGAAGGGGAAAAGGGGAGTGGGCGAAGCCCACTCCCCTTTTCCCCTTCAACATAAAACGATATCTTGTCATTCTGAAAGGAACGAAGTGGATTGAGGAATCTCTGATTTAATCTTTTACTTCTGAATAATTAACTTCCCACTACCCACCAAACTACCATCTTCTTTTATTACCCTATAAAGATAAATGCCGTTGGGCTGATCCGTCAAGTCAATGAGATTGTCACCCTGAACTTGTTTCAGGGTCGCAACAGTGACTTTTTCACCCAGTATATTATAAACTTCTACGATTGCTTGCGATGCTGAAACAAGTTCAGCATGACTAA
>DATHOL010000052.1:0-5384 GCA_035484895.1 Bacteroidia bacterium
GCTTCCGGCACCATAGGCATATAAATACAAACACGGTCACCTTTTTTAACACCTTGCTTTTTTAACACATTGGAGAACTTACATACCTGCTCGTGCAGTTGGTTATATGTGAGTGTAATACTTTTTTCAGAAGGGTCGTTGGGTTCCCATATAATGGCGGGCTTAGCGCCCTTATCAGCTAAATGCCGGTCAATACAATTCTCAGTAATATTTAGTTTAGCATCGATGAACCACTTTATATTGGGCTCTTTAAAATTCCATTCCAGTACCTTATCCCACTTCTTTTTCCAGGTGAAGTTTTCAGCAATGCCAGCCCAGAAATCTTCCGGGTTTTCAATGCTCTTTTCATACTCTTGCCGGTATTGTTCAAAGGTGGTAATGCGCGCGCTCATCTTTTGTATAAAGAATTCATTCTACAATAATACGGATAATTACAATAATTCATCTGTTACATACCCGATGGATGCCACCGAAACACTTGCCACTCCAGCGGCATTAATGGCATGAATACAGGCTTCCATAGTGGCCCCTGTGGTTATAATATCATCCACAATCAGGACGTGCTTGTTCAACAATTGTTCTTTATTTCCCGCCTCAAATACATCCTTAACATTCTCCCACCGGGAAAAACGGGATTTATTAGTCTGTGTTTCGGTATCTTTAAGCCTTATTAATGCACTGGGCAATACAGGCACTTTCAACAGGTGAGATAGTCCCTCGGCAAAGCATTCGCTTTGGTTATACCCACGGCGCTTTAATTTCTTGGGATGCAACGGAACCGGAATTATATAATCGAGTTCAGAAAAAGGAGATACACCCTTCAATTCCGCGCCATACCACTTACCCAGGCAGATACCCAATTCCTTTTTATCGTTATACTTTACCGCATGCACCAAGTCCTGCACCATGCTGCCTTTGCTAAAGTAACAATACGCAGCCGCAGCCTTTATCTCTGCCCTGCCATAAAAGACTTTATAAAGTGCATTGTTGGGGTTGTTATGGTAATCCGTCTTAGGGATTTTGTAAAAACAGGAAGTACAAATAAATTCCTCTTTTTCCGCCAGCCCTTCACTGCAAATAATGCAGACTTCGGGGTAGAAAAGGGAAATGAAATCTTTGAGGAGGTTTAACATAGTCTACAAAGATAACTATGAACGTCAATAGTAGTTATGGCAAGCATTTTATTGCTAATTTTGCTCACATTATGCCAGTTATTTCAATGTTTTACGGAATAATAGTACGGCTGTTCTTTATGGATAATAAAGAGCATAAGTTGCCTAATATCCATATTGAATATGCCGAACTTAGAGCAGTGGTAGGCATTCCGGAATGTAAAATATTAGCAGGCAATTTCCCGAATGATAAGCTAAAACTAGTGGCTGATGGATGGAAATTCGCAAAGATGAATTGATGGCTGACTGAAAACTTGCTGTAGAAGGGCAACCTGTATTTAAAATTGAAGCGCTTAAATAAATGAGAAGTATCACATCTATAATACCCACAGATGACTTTCTTTTACTCATTAAATTTGAAAATGGGATTGAGAAAAAATTTGATATTAAACCGTTTCTTGAATTACCCGTATTTTTCCCATTAAAAGATAAAACTGTTTTCAAAACAGTAAGTAACAAAGGATATTTTGTTGAATGGCAAAACGAAGAGATTGACTTGAGCGCCGATACCTTGTGGCATGAGGGGAAATAAGTCATGCCCATCACAGATTAGCAATTTATTTGGGCACTGATTGCAAATCCGCGCCTACGGGGGCCAGCCCTTCACCGCAAATAATGCAGACTTCGGGGTAGAAAAGAGAGATGAAATCTTTTAAATACCGGAGCATTCAGATTTTACTTTTCTATCAACAACTTTCCCGTTGTTAAAACAACTCCATTGGAATTAAGTTGGTAGAAATAAACTCCATTACTCAATTGGCTTTCATCAGCACTTAGTTTTCCTTTTTTACCGCCAATGTTATAAGTCGAAACTGTTCTGCCTAAAGCATCAGTAATAACTAGTTTGGCATTTCCGGAGGATAAATTAGAATAGCTAAAGTTAACCATTCCGCTGGACGGATTCGGAAAAACATCCATGCTTACAACGCCGGCGCTTATTTCATTAATACCCTCTGTCGAAACAGGCCCATATTGCCATAAATCAGCAAGAAGATTGCCTAAGGTATCATTTCCTGTTGTAACATACCCGAAATTTCCAATTGAAAACCCAACACTGTAATAACGGGCAATACCGGGAAACCTGGCTGCAGTTCCCCATGTGTTTGTATTCGGATTATATGTATAATTTGTATTGATATAATCCGAGGAAAAATACGCTCCCCCGGAAACGCTGTATGCCGTGTCTTGCAATACAAAATTGGAAGGGCAAAGCAACCCGCTTCCATTAGTAGGAACATAAGCAATAGCGGTCCATGTATTGGAAGTAGTATCGTATTTGTACATTGTATTTGTATTGGCAGAACCATTTCCTCCGCAACCTGCATAACCATATTTCCCGATACTGTATACCAGGTTGGTTTCAATACCGGTATTTGGGTAATCCGCAATTTGTGTCCAAGTGTTGTTCACAGAATTGTACTTCCAGCAATCGGCACGGTATGGAGGAGCCCCGGGGTTGCCGCAACATATATAGGCATTGGTTCCAATTACAAAAGCAAAAGCGCTGTATCTGCCAACACCGGGGAAGGTGGCCATCTGGGTCCAGGTATTGGAAGTTGTATCATACGACCATAGATCGGTTGCTTTCGTTGAACCTTTAATACCCAATCCGGCATATCCTTTATTACCTATTGCAAAGTAGCTGCATCCAAATTGTGCCGCACCCGGATAAGAAGTTATTTGCGACCAGGTGTTCGTGTTCTTATCCCACCTCCACCAATCAGTAAAACTGGAAGAACTTGAAGCGGTTGAGCCGCATCCTACATATCCATAGTGACCGATTGAAAAACAGGAAGCACCTGTTCTTCCGTTTCCGGGAAAACTGGTTTTTTGTGTCCATGCATACTGGGCTTCCGTAGAAAGCGAATAACCAATAGCAAAAAGATAAAATAAGGTTTTAATGTAAAGTTTTTTCATAATGAGATTTGATTAAAAATCAAATATATGGATTATTTCCAATACTCCAAAAGAATATGAACGGAATATTATTTATCAGAGTTTCCCCCTTAAACTCTCTGCCGTATAGCTTTCCTTGCATTTCAGGATATCTTCGGGTACGCCTTGGAAGACAAGATTGCCACCCATATTGCCTCCTTCGGGGCCGAGGTCAATAAGCCAGTCAGCACATTTGATTACATCGGGGTGATGTTCGATAACAACGAGCGTGTGTCCTCTGTCCACCAGTAATGAAAAGGATTTTAAGAGTTTTGCAATATCATGAAAATGCAAACCTGTGGTAGGTTCGTCAAAAATAAAAAGTGTTTGATTTTGTTCGGCGCCTTTGCGCAAAAAGGATGCAAGTTTAATACGCTGTGCCTCTCCTCCGCTCAATGTACCCGATGATTGGCCTAAATGCACATAGCCCATTCCCACGTCCTGCAAGGGGCGGATATTATCTACCAATCTTCTGTGGAGCGCATCTTTTTCGCCTCCGGCAAAAAACTCAATAGCTTCAGAGACGGTTAAATTCAATATATCGGAGATATTTTTGCCACGGTATTCTACTTCCAATACATCGTGTTTGTAACGTTTACCATTACATGCATCGCATTCCAAATGTACATCGGCCATAAATTGCATTTCTATAGTGATTTGCCCTTCACCTTCGCAAATATCGCAGCGTCCACCGGGAACGTTAAAAGAGAAATGAGATGCTTTATAACCCCGCAGCTTGGCTAATTTCTGATCTGCAAAGAGTGCGCGGATATCATCGAATGCTTTTATATAGGTAACAGGATTGGAGCGTGAAGACCTGCCAATGGGGCTCTGGTCAATCATTTCGACAGATGTAATTTGATCAAGGCAGCCCGTTAATTTATCGAATGCACCCATCTTTTCTCCTGTAATTTCCCCCAACTGCCTTTTCATAGCAGGGTAGAGAATACTTTTTATCAGCGTAGATTTTCCTGAACCTGAAACGCCTGTCACCACCGTAAATGCGCCGGTAGGGAACTTTACATTTATGCCTTTTAAATTATTCGCCTGCGCTTTGTGAAGTTCAATAAACTTTTCCCCTTTGCGCCTTTTTTTCGGTATTTCTATCTTTTCCTTTCCGGTCAAATATCTTGCAGTAAGGCTGTCCTTCTCATTTTCCAACTCATCAATCGTGCCATGAAATACTACTTCCCCACCATTTACGCCTGCCAGAGGGCCTATGTCCACTATGTTATCAGCGGCACGCATTATCTCTTCGTCATGTTCAACAATCACTAATGTATTGCCCATATCGCGAAGCGATTTCAATACCTTTATAAGTCTTTGTGTGTCGCGGTGATGAAGGCCAATACTCGGTTCATCTAATATATAGAGCGAACCTACCAATGCACTTCCCAATGAATTGGCAATATTCAATCGTTGCGATTCTCCACCCGAAAGCGTGTTGGAAGAGCGATTTAGTACCAAGTATCCAAGTCCAACATCACCCATAAACTGAAGGCGGCTGGTAATTTCCAATAGTAACCTGCGTGCTACTGAACGCTGGTTTTCGTCGAGTAATTCGGGCAACTTCTGAAAGAATGGCAGACAATCAGAAACGGGCATCAGCACTACATCTATAATAGACTTACCGCCTATCTTCACATAACCTGCGTCCTTGCGGATACGTGTGCCTTTACAATCGGGACAGAGTGTTTTTCCGCGATAGCGCGAAAGCATGACCCTATATTGAATTTTATAACTTTCCTGTTCCAAATGTTGGAAAAATTTGTGCAATCCGTCAAAGTATTTAGTGCCATCCCAAAGCATGGCTTTTCCATTCTCGGTTAAATCGGAATAGCTTCGGTGCAAAGGAAAACCACAACTGCGGGCATGTTTAACAACCTGGTCTCTCCACCAACTCATCTTTTCTCCCTTCCAGCAGGCTACACAATCTTCGTACACAGACAAGCTTTTATCGGGTATTACCAAATCTTCATCAATATCTATCACGCTACCAAAGCCATCGCAACGCTTGCATGCACCCACCGGATTATTAAAACTAAAAAAATGGACGGATGGTTCTTCAAACTTTATTCCATCAGCTTCAAAACGGTCGGAGAACTTTTTGTGAGTCTTTTTTTTGCCGTCAATAACAGCAATCTCGGACATATTATTTCCCTCATAAAAAGCAGTCTGCACCGAATCGGCAACACGCATTTTTAAATCTTCTTCTTCATCCTGCCCAATTTCAACGCGGTCTATCAAAATTTTTAAACTATCGGGAGATATGCCTTT
>DATHOL010000053.1:0-3643 GCA_035484895.1 Bacteroidia bacterium
GCAAAAAATAAACGGTCATAATTCATATTGGCTATGGAAGTCCATGTACCGTTTGCATAGCTGCCGGTATTATCCGGCGTAAGCTTGTTCCATCCAACGCCTTGACCTGTACCGGCATCATCTTTGCATATTACAGTTCCATCGGTCAAAAGCAGCATTACTCCGTTACAATTATTGGGGGCTGTGTGTGTTAAAGCGGTCCATGTGCCGATTTGGGCATTGGCATTGTTTATTATGAGTATAAGTAAAACGAGTAGGTTTAAAAAGGTAGCTATTTGCTTTTTCATGGTAATTATTTTTCTTAAATTATATGCAAGTTTACGATTTTTCTTAAACTCATTAATGAATTCACAAACAATTCAAGTAAGTTTAAATTTTAATAAAGAAGAATTGAAATGAAAAATGACGTAAGTCAGCAAAAGCAGGATGAATACTGAGGTTTTTCCTTCCTGCGGAGAGGGGGGGATTCGAACCCCCGGTACACTTTTGGGCGTACGACAGTTTAGCAAACTGCTCCTTTCGGCCACTCAGGCACCTCTCCGGTTGAGATTATAAAGTTCTTAAAGTTTCTAAAGTAAAAAGCAAGGTTTTTCCTCCTTATAACTTTATGAATTTTACAAACTTTTCCCTCTTAAAGGGTTGCAAAAGTAAAAAAATGTTTTTGACAATGGGTATTTCAGCCCATTATTGTTCGGCTGCCTCCTTAAAAAGGCGATTTTATTTAGGGGAAGAGTGCTTTAACACCCTTGCTTCTGCGTAGAATATAATTTCTTCCGCAATATTTTTCAGGTGGTCGCCAATTCTTTCTACCATTTTCATAATACTGATAGCCGGTATTGCCTGGGTAATGCTATCGGGGTTTCCTTTAGTGTATTCTTCGGCGATAATAACAGATTCGTCCGTAATATTATCTATGTATTCATCCTTGATAAGGATATCACGTGCCAGCAGCGTGTCTTCTTTTTCAAACGCCTGCAGCAAGTTTTTATACATATCTATTGACAAGGCAAAAGCTTCTTTGGCATTAATTTTTTCAAGAAGTGTGCGGTCAAACTCCGGTTTGGTATGCGATACCATGCGGGCAATATTATCGGCAATGTCACCAATGCGTTCCAGGTTAATGTTAATTTTTAATGCCGAAAGAATAAATCTCAGGTCAACAGCCACGGGAGTGAAGAGTGCTAATATGGTTTCGCAACGGCTGTCTATTTGCAGTTCTTTTGCATTCACTAGCTTTTCATTCGATGCTATTTCTTTAACCACAGAAAGATTATTATCAATCAATGCAGTCTGAGCCCGTTCCACCTGTGATAATACAAGTTTATACATTTCGAGCAACTCGTTTCTAAGCGCTGCCATTTCGGCTTGAAGGTGTTCCATTTAAATTTAATTTATGCGAATGTAGATTATTCGTAATTATTATTTCCTGATTTATAATAGGCCTATCCGAATCGTCCTGTAATATAGTTCTGTGTTTTTTCATTTTTCGGATTTGTAAATACTTTTTTAGTATCGTCGTATTCCAGCAATTCACCAAGATAAAAGAAGGCTGTCATATCACTTATACGTGCTGCCTGTTGCATGTTATGAGTTACTATAATCAGGGTATAGTTTCCTTTCAGTTCATAAAGCAAATCTTCAATTTTTGCGGTAGAAAGCGGGTCCAAGGCTGAAGTAGGTTCATCCAGTAAAATAACTTCGGGTTTCATCGCAACAGCCCTTGCTAAACATAAACGCTGTTGCTGTCCGCCCGAAAGCGAAGTGGCTCTTTTTTTCAAATGGTCTTTTACTTCATCCCAAAGAGCTACTTTTTTTAAAGCATCTTCTACAATGTGGTTCTTTTCGTCTGTCTTTAATTTAATGCCATTCAGTGTAAAACCTGAAATTACATTCTCAAAAATACTCATGGTAGGAAACGGGTTAGGCCGCTGGAACACCATGCCCACCCTTCGCCTCACGGTCATCGCTTCCATTTCATTAATATTCTCGGTATGTAAAAATATTTTTCCTTCTACTTTTGCTTCAGGTGTTAATTCGTGCAAGCGGTTAATGGCGCGCAGAATAGTAGTTTTACCGCATCCTGAAGGGCCCATGAAAGCAGTTACCTTTTTTTCAGCAATCTCCATGTTAATTCCCTTAACCACCAAATTATCTCCAAAGGAAACACGAAGATTTTCAGTTCTTAAAATTGTACCTTCCATCTGCTCTCAAATATTTTAATTATAGTATTCAGCAAAATAATAAATGAAACTAATATTACCGACCCTCCCCAGGCAATTCTATGCCAATCATCATAGGGGCTTGATGCGTATGTAAAGATAACCTTCGGTATGGTATCCACGGGTTTTAGTATGTTAAAGTTAAGTGCAGGATTTCCAAATGCAGTGAATAATAACGGAGCCACTTCTCCTGCAATCCGGGCAATACCAATAATACATCCGCTAAAAATACCGCCTATTCCGGCAGGTAACATTACTTTCACAGTTGTTCTGAAGTAAGAAGCGCCAAGGGCTAATGAAGCTTCTTTTAATGTAGTTGGAATAAGTATTAAAGTTTCCTCGGTGTTTTTAATAATTGGTGGCAGCATCATAATAGCTAATGCAATACTTCCTGAATAGGAGGAGAATTTGCCGGTAGGTTTAACAATCCAAACATAAATTACAATACCAATAACAATAGATGGTATTCCCTGTAGTACATCTACTGCTAATGCAATTCTGTCAGATAGTTTTCTTCCCCTGTTTTCTGCCAAATAAATTCCAACAGAAACCCCGACCGGAATAGCAAGAATTGCAGCAATACTAACAACCATCAAACTTCCTACAATAGCGTTAAGCATACCACCGCCATTTTCCCCAACGGGTTTTGGATTTTGCGAAAAAATGGCCCAGTTCAGGCTGCCGATTCCCTTTTCAAAAATGTAAAAAAGTATTATGAAAACTACAGCAAGGCAGCTAAATGTAAGCCCCCATACCATAGCCGTAAAGATTTTATCTTTTATCCTTCTTCCTTTAAGACCCTGTATATCGTAAGGTGTCATATTTTAGTAGCTTACTTTTTTAATGATTATTCTACCTATAATATTTATTATAGTAGTTACCACGAATAGCAACAGGCCCACTTCAATAAGTGTGCTCAAATAAATATTGCCCACAGCTTCTGTAAACTCATTGGCAATCACACTGGCCATGGTATAAGACGGACTAAATATATTATGGGGTATTTCAGGTGAGTTTCCAATCAAGATAGTAACTGCCATTGTTTCACCCAATGCTCTTCCCAGTGAAAGTAAAAAGCCAGCCGAAATTCCGGAAATATTGGAAGGAATAATAACTTTCGTAATGACTTCAGCACGGGTGCTACCCAATGCGTATGCTGCTTCTTTAAGACTGGTTGGTGTCATGCTAATTACCTGCCTGATTAGAGAAACAGAATAAGGAATAAGCATAATTGATAATACTATAGATGCGGTAAATATGCCAACTCCGGGAGCGGGCATGTGCAATTTCATTTCTATTTTACTTACTAGGGGAGCAACCGTATATAATCCCCAGAAACCATAAACAACAGAAGGGATGGCTGCAAGCAATTCAATAACATTCCGGAATATATTCGGAATAAGTCCTTTGGGATAATATTCGCC
>DATHOL010000054.1:0-3262 GCA_035484895.1 Bacteroidia bacterium
AGTAAGTGAAACAGGTGATATTGCAAATTGGAAGATACCCGGTAAAATGGTAAAAGGCATGGGTGGCGCTATGGACCTTGTGGCTGCTGCTAAAAATATTATTGTCGCCATGCAACACACCAATCCTAAAGGTGAATCAAAATTACTTCCGGCTTGTACCTTACCGCTGACAGGCGTTAAATGCGTGAAGCGTATTGTTACTGAAATAGCCGTATTAGATGTAACTCCTAATGGGTTTAAACTAATAGAAAGAGCTCCCGGTGTAAGTGTGGAAGAAATAAAAGCAAAAACGGCAGGAACACTTATTATTGAAGGGGATATTCCGGAGATGAAAATTTAAGGAATGATAAAAGTTGCTAACACATTACCCGATTGGATAGAAAAATATGCATCTCCAGGTGCAACAAAAGTTGAGGGCACATTAACAGATAAGAATGCATTTTGGTTTTTGCTTACAGCTTGTTGCCCTTTAAAATTTGAATCTTATGCAATTCTTCTTCATCCGTTTTGGATAAATTGGAAAGAAAAGGAGAGGATAGAATCCCAACCTTCTACAAAAGAAGAAATTGATAGTAGGGACTTTAAAAAACTTTCATGGAAAGATTTTTTCTCACATTATGGGAAATCATTTGACATAAATTCCGCATACGAAGTTCAAGAAGAATTACGTGAAAAATTTGCTGAGGGAAATAAATGGCCGACCCATTTATGGTACCCTGGGAGTAATATTGAATATAGTGATTTGGCAATTATTATTAAAGAACTTATTGAAATCTACGGAGATCAATTGACTAATTATTACTATTTCTTAACGAATACCAAAGTATGGAGTGATGGAGATATAATTTATCAAGGTTATTTGTCAGAACTTGAAAAGCTCAAAGAGCAAGTTGAGATAGATGACACTCCCAATGCAATATATCCCAATAGCGAGGAATGGTGTATCATTTCAGATATTGATTTACCCTTTACATATATCGGGGGCTCTTCAAAACTGATTGATAACATTACTTCAGACCCTAAACACGAAATTTACAAGTTAACCCCTAAATTCAACGAGGTAAAACACTAAGTATTTGCCAGCCGGCCCCCGACTTATTTAAAAATCCCTTCGTTTGTACCGTTATTCTCTTTGTTGTACTTATCGCAATCACATTCTATAGTGAGTGGCTTATCAGGCTTTTCAAAATCGCCCTGTGAAATATTAAGTGATTTATCGGCATAGGCTTTTTTCATGTATACCGCCCACACAGGTAGGGCTTCACTGGCACCTTGTCCCCATTGCATATTTTCAAAGTGAATGGCTCTGTCCTCAAAGCCTGCCCAGCAACCCGAAACCAAATCAGGCGTAATACCTATAAACCAACCATCAGAACAATTCTGTGTAGTTCCTGTCTTTCCTGCAATCGGATTTTTAAGAGCATAGGTTGGTCCGCGCAGTCGCACTCCGGTGCCGTGTATAACAACACCTTCCATCATGTTCAGCATAACATAGGCATCTTGCTGGCTCAATGCCTCGCTTGTTTGCGGTTTTATTTGGTCAAGTACCTTTCCATTTTTGTCTTCAATCCGCATTACAAATGTCGGCTGCACCCATATTCCTTTATTGGCATACGTACAATAAGCTCCTACCATATCTAAATTAGCTATTTCGCAAGTGCCTAAACATAAGGATGGAACAGCGTCAATTTTATCTTCAATACCCATGTGGCGTACAACATTAATAACTGCTTGCGGCGAAAACTGGTGTGTTAATGCAGCCGCAATTCTATCAACCGATTTGGCCAACGCTTCACTCAACGACATCATCCTTCCTTCGTCGTCCGTATCGGCATTTTTCGGTGTCCAGGAGGGTTGCCCTTCAATTGGTATAGTGATAGGCACATTCGGCATTTTATAGCAAGGCGAATATCCATTTTGAACTGCCAGGGTATAGATAAACGGCTTAAAGGTAGAACCTACCTGGCGCTTGCCAACCTTTACGTGGTCGTACTTAAAAAAACGATGGTCTATGCCGCCAACCCAAGCTTTTATAAACCCCGTGTGTGGATCAATAGAACTGAAGCCGCATTGCATAAAGCTTTTTGCCCAGCGAATAGAATCTATGGGAGACATTACAGTATCCAAAGAATGCTTGCTGTTCTTCCATGTGAATACTGTCATGGGGACAGCCGTATTAAATATTTTAGTGATTTCATCATCGCTGGCGCCTTGTTCTTTCAGGCTAATATAGCGGTCGGAACGATGAACGGATGAGTTTATCAGTTCATTGCTTTCTGCTTTGCTTATGCGGAAATCGAAAGGAGGGTTCCTGCGTATTTTTAATTCCTTGAAAAATAAAGGTTGCAGAAATTTGCAATTCTGTTCCACTGCTTCTTCGGCATATTTCTGTAGGCGTGAATCGAGCGTTGTATATATTTTTAAACCGTCTTTATAAATGTCATATTTAGTGCCATCAGGCTTCAGATGTTCATCGCACCATTTCCGCAGATAATTATCCCGCAAATATTCCCTGAAATAAGAAGCAAGCCCCTCATCCGGATTTTCGGGTTTGAATTTTAAGGTAAGCGGTATATTTTTTAATGAATCGTATTTATGTTGTGTAATATAGTTGTAGGTCTTCATTTGGTATAACACCACATTCCTTCTCTCCAGCGAATTTTGTTTTTTTCTTACGGGATTAAATAGTGAGGGATTCTTTTCCATACCCACCAATACGGCAGCCTGTTCCATTTTTAAAGAATCGGGGGTAGTGCTGAAATAAATTCGTGCTGCAGACTGTATCCCTACTGCATTATTTATAAAGTCGAATTTGTTCAGGTACATAGTTATTAATTCTTCCTTGGTATACGATCTCTCCAGCCTTGCTGCAATAATCCATTCCCGGATTTTACGAATTGCAAATTGGAACTTCGACATATTCTTTTCCCTTGGGAATAGCATTTTTGCCAACTGTTGTGTAATGGTGCTGCCTCCGCCCGAACCGCTTTTCCGGCCTAAAACCGTTTTGAAAAATACCCTGAACAAACTTCGCAAATCAACTCCTGAATGGTCGAAAAAACGGGCATCTTCAGTAGCTACAAGCCCATTGATTACATAAGGGCTGATGTCTTTAAATTGTATGTTGGAACGGTTTTGAACATAGTATTTTCCCAGTAAAACCCCATCTGATGAATATACTTCGGATGCCAAAGATGTCTGCGGATTCTCCAGTTCATCGAAGGATGGAAGCTTGCCAAATAAGCCCGATGCCGTACCTACA
>DATHOL010000055.1:0-3262 GCA_035484895.1 Bacteroidia bacterium
CTTTTTTATCTATCAGCCTGAAATCTCCTGTATCCAAAGGAATATCAATGGAAGTAATTCTTTTCAATAAACGGTAAAAAATAGTGGCGGTTGTTTTTTTATAAAATGTTTCTCCCTTTCTTGATTTCCTCTTGGCATAAACCACTTTGTATCCTTCCTTGTATTTTTTATACAGTTCCGGAATAAGTTCAGGCGGGTCCTGCAAATCTCCATCAATGATAACAACTGCATTTCCTTTTGCAAAATCAAGCCCCGAGGATATAGCTACCTGGTGACCAAAATTCCTGCTGAAACTTATATATTTTACTTTTTTATTAGTATCAGATAAACTGATAAGTTTTGCCAGCGTATTGTCCTTACTCCCATCATTCACAAATATCAATTCATAGCTTTGGCCAATCTGCGAGAGAGAAGCTGTTAACCGTTCATACAATTCAGGCAATCCCGCATCTTCATTATAAAGAGGTATAACTACACTTATTTCCAGGCTATTAGTAATCATTTTGCATCATTTATTCCGTGTGGTTTTTCGCATCTAAGGTCAGTATTCAGGCTTATCGAAGGACAAATATAAATTTTCATTTATAAAAAATGTTGGTTTAACCGATAATTCCCCGCTTAAAACATCGATTTATCAGGTTTTAGATATTTCCATTTTGTAATTTTAAAAGCAATACTATTAACCTCCGGAGAAAACCGGAAGAAGATTATTAAACCCATATAAACAACTCCAATTACAATAGAATTTATGCAGATGCTTATGTACTTATTGTAAATAAGAGGAATAAAGTATACAATACCAAAGGTAGCAATAGTTATAAGCAAAATCCAAAGACAGTTCAGCGTAAAAGGTTGCAGTTTAAAAAAATACCACACTAACCCCACCCTGAGGAAACTATAAAATACAAGGCTGAACAGAGTGGCTATGGCAGCTCCTGTAATCCCATATACAGGCAGAAGGATAAGGTTTAAAATTATTGTCATGGAAACGAGTAGCAGCATGAGCATCAAATCATATTTATATTTTTTTGAAGTGAGTAGAATAATACCGTTCAATCCGCATATCATTTCTGCATACCTGCCTGTGCACAGTAAAAGAAAAGAATACCTTGCTATTAAATATTCTTTTGGAATAAACCCAAATATATAATCAATATTTCCGAACATAAGAAGTACGCAGCCTCCTCCAACTATCATCATTACAAGTGTTGTTTTGCGATATAAATCCGCCACGGAGGCCATATCGCGGTTCTTCCAAAATCTTCCCACCAAAGGAAAGGTTATTTTTTGAATGGAATAGTAGGGTAAAGATATTGCTGTAGTTATAAGAAAAATGGTAGTATAAATTCCTGCATATCCTAAGTTTAATTTTGATGCTATCATCAGGCTATCTATGTTAACGAGTATTCCGGCGCCTATTATTAAAGGAATGGTAAAAAAGCCATAGGTAATTATAGAATTGAATAAGCGTTTGTATATCCTGCTCTTTTCGGGTACTAAGAAAAACTCTTTTAGATAAATAATATAAATCAACAGAATGCATGTTATCAGAAAATTACAAAGCACAAAAATGATTACAAACTGGTGGAAATTTACCCATTTCAGTGCATAAAGCCCAATGCATGCTGTCTGCAATAATTTTGAAAATACCTCATTCAGGAAAGTAGGGACAACAGTTTTAAGCAATGAACGCAAATAAGATTCGAAGAATTGAAAATAAACCAGAGCAAGCGCCAAGGGAATAAGATAATAATAATAATTGACAATTAACGGAGAGTTATCGATATACTTTCCGATAATAATGGGTTTGAATAAGATAAAAACTAAAGTAGAGAGGGTGAAACCAATGAAAACAAAAATATTACCCCAAAAGAAGAATCCATGATGACGTTTCTCCTTGTTGTTAAAAAAAGGGAAAAAACGGTTACTTATCGCGGGTATACCCATAGTGGCAATTTGTGCGTATAACAATGCCACATTAATTAAAACACCTGTCAGTCCTACCTGTGTGGTTGTGAAAAAATTGGCAAAAAGAATAACCTTGTTTAAATACCCCAGGGCCGATCCGAGGTAAAAAACAACTGTTAGTTTTATACTTTCCTTTTGAACAATTCCCATCAGTGCTGCTTAACAATATGCAAATATGACAATAAATCACAGTTGTAACAAAATCAAGCATACTATTCCCTTTTGAAACGTTGGATTCTCAGCCTGGGATTATTTTTTTAAAATATTGCTTGGTATTCTATATGAAAAAAATCCCCCAACATTTTACTGTTGGGGGACTCTAAACATCCATAAAACATGGACAGGTCGCGAACATTATTTTACCATTGCTTTATCAGCTTTTTCTGGGATATGAGTGTTCCGTCTGTGCTGATAATTCTAATCAGGTAGATTCCATTGGGCTGGTCTGTCAGGTTATATATCATATCTGATTTATCAGCATTGCCGGTTCTTACCAGTCTGCCTGCGTAATCATAAATCTGTATGATATCACCTTGTTCTACACCCTTTATATGGAATTCGCCAAAGGTGGGGTTAGGGTAGAGGACTACATCCGTCACGGTCTTCGTGCTATCATTATCATCATTATGGAATACCGATGCATGAGCTGGAGGCTGGGTAATTGTTACCGAAGCAGTTCCCGTACATCCATGAGAATCAGTTACAGTTACCGTATAGGTTCCTGCCGATAAACCTGTTGCGCGAGCATTGGTTTGAGAACAGCTCCAATGGTAAGTATAGCCTGGTGTTCCCCCACCGGCTGTAGCAGTCGCTGTACCATTTGTTCCGTTATGCACTGATACATTCGTCTGAGTAGTTGTAACAGTAATTGCTGTTGGCTGAGTAATCGTTACAGCAGCAGTAGCAGTGCAACCATTGTGGTCGGTTACTGTTACTGTATATGTACCCGCTGAGAAATTTGTAGGCGTTACTTTAGTTTCACCGTTGCTCCAATGGTAGCTGTATGGAGAAGTGCCTCCGCTTGCCATTCCTTGAGCGCTTCCGTTATTGCCGCCGTGGCATGTAACACCCGTTACTCCACAGAAGAATGCAGTTACGGCAGTTGCAGGCTGTGTAATTGTAACAGTTGCAGTTTTTGTGCAACCGGCAGCATCGGTAACAGTTACCGTATAAGTTCCTGCTGATAGTGCTGTAGCCGTTGCGGTAGTTTGTGAACCACAGTTACTACCCCATTTGTAGGTATATGGAGAAGTACCGCCGCCTGCAGTTACTGTTGCACTGCCATCATTATCAC
>DATHOL010000056.1:0-5355 GCA_035484895.1 Bacteroidia bacterium
TAGCTTACCCTTTTTTGTCGGAGCCCGACTGGCAATAATTAGAACCTTGGAGACATAAAAAATTAAACCCCTAAAAAGGGGCTTAATTTGAGAATATCTTTAGCAGATTTATTTATCAAGCGGCGAGATAACCTTTACCACTTCAATTTCAAATAACAAAGGTGAATATGGCTTAATATCTTTACCCATAGCACTTGGGCCATAAGCTACACAAGAAGGAAGGAGTATTCTCACCTTTTCACCTTCGTGCATGGTGCCAAGCACTTCAATCCAACCTCTTATTAACTGTGCGTTGCGTTTATATTGAAGTTTGTATGTTCCCTTGCCGCCATCACCTTTGTCTGATTGATCAAATACAGTTCCGTCCAAAAGCATTCCTGTGTACTTTACTTCAATAGAATCACCTTCATTAATTTGTTTTCCGATAGTTCCCGTACGCTGCAATATATACAAGCTATCAAGCATTAAGGGTTTTGTTTTAATATTGTTGTCAGCCAAATATTTTTTTATAGAAGCACCTTCTGCTGTTTCCATTCTTTTACCTTCTACGCGGCGTTTTTCTATCATCGCATATTGGTCATCCTTCATCTGTTTTATAGTTTCAAACTTCGTCAGTTTAATGTAAAACTTCAGATTAGAACCGGTTTTAACAAATGGAGGAAGCGCCTTCAGTTTAAAAGCTTTCAGATAAATAGAATCTGCATTAATCAGGAAGCTTGCACTATCGCCAACAGCCATTAAACTAATTCCTTCTTCCAATGAGCCGTGAAAACTTTTTTGCAAGGAAAGAGGAATTATGCTGGTAGAGTCTGTGCGGCCTCCGGCATGGGAATCAAATAACACTGAATCATCCTCTCTTTTATATACAATACGAACAAATGCGATATCGCCCATAGCAGGCTTTGCAGCCTTTGCATCATGTTTCAAAAACAAATACCTGACACCTGTTGCAGGGTCTGTTTTATACTCCACTTTTGCACCACCGGCAGTGCAATTAAATGCAACCAGAATGCTAAATATAGAAAGCAGGCAAAGCCTTGTAAAATAATTCATGGTTAACTTTATTTATTAGATTTTACGTACACTAATTCCATTTCAAAAATAAGCGGGGTATAGGGCTGAATCCGGCCATTGCCATGAACACCGTATGCCATCGCAGAAGGTATCAATACTCTTACTTTATCGCCTTGATTCATTTTGCCCAGAACACTTATCCAGCCTTTAATCAAAGGAATAGGTTGCTTGTAGTGTACGGGTAAGGTACCATTCCCACGTCCTTCAGACTGGTCGAATATTTCTCCGTTTAAAAACATTCCTTTATATTTCACATCCAATGAATCGCCTTCTTGTACCTGTGGCCCTGTTCCCTTTGTTACCTGAAGATAGAAAATACTATCGGCATCAGGTTTTACATTGGGGTTATTCTTTTGCAGGTATGTTGTTATATCAGTCTTCTCTTTTGCTTTATTCGCTTGTATTTCCGCTAATTTAGCAGCCATCATTTCCTCCTGCGTTTGGAAACTCACCAATTTAATGGAAAACGTAAATGTCGGGTTAGTTTTAACGTAAGCAGGTAACGGCCTGTTGGCAGGGTAATGGAAAGTCTTATATATTAAAGAATCGCTGTTGATTTTAAAAATGGCGCTGTCGCCTTTGGCCATCATCAGGATACCTTGTTCCAAAGAACCCTGAAAAGTTTTTTTCAATGGTATGGCTTGCAAAAGCACACCTGCGGAATCGCCTCCTTTTTTATGTGAATCCAAAAAAACAGAATCGGCATCACCTTTGGTATTTTTACCGGTCCATAGCATTACAATATGCGCGAGATCTTTTTCAGTAGGTTTTTCTCCTTTCGCATTATGCTTAACAAAACGGTACCGTACCCCGGTAGCCGGGTCAGTTTTGAAAGCCTTATCCTGTGCATTTACCGCAATAGCTGAACAAAACGCGACTACAAAAAGACCAAGAACCTTGTTGCTTTTCATGGCGAAAATATTTAAGGGCGCTTAATAAATTTATTTACCCGACTTAACACTTACAAGTTCCATGTCAAATATCAATGGAGTGTAAGGTTGAATTTGCTGCATACCTCTTTGTCCGTATGCTAAAGAAGAAGGTATTAATACTTTTACTTTATCGCCTTCGTGCATTTTGCCAAGCACATCTATCCACCCTTGTATAACCCGAATAACACTTGGATTCTTGGAATATTTCAGCGGAAGCGTACGGTGTCCTGTACCTTTGTCGCTTTGGTCGAAGATGGTTCCGTTTAAAAACATACCGGTATAACCTACTTCAATGGAATCTCCTTCCTTAGGTTCCCTGCCTTTACCCTTTGTATTTTCCAAATAGAAAATGCTATCAGCATCGGGCTTAACATTCGGATAATTCTTTTGAAGGAAAGCAGCAATATCTCCCGGTTCCTGTGCTTTCATAGTTTGCGCAGCAGCCATACGCTTTTGCATTTCGGCTTGCATCTCGGCTTGTCTTTCTTGCTGGGTTTGGAAACTTACCAATTTAATAGAGAAGGTAAATGTTGGATTGCTTTTAAGGAAAGCAGGTAATCTTTCTTTAGGGTAACGGAAAGTCTTCAGATATAAAGAATCGCCATTTATTTTAAATACAGCGCTGTCACCTTTTGCCATCATCATAATGCCTTGTTCCAGGCAGCCGCTGAATGATTTCTTTAACTGAATGGCTTGCATAAGAACACCATTTGAATCGCCAAAGCCTTTTTTATGAGAGTCGATGAATACAGTATCGGCATCGCCTTTTGTATTTTTACCGGTCCAAAGCATTTGTATTTTAGCAAAGCTGTTTTCAGCAGGCTTAGCTCCATTGTCATCATGCTTAATAAAGCGGTATTGCACCCCGGTGGTTGCATCGGTTTTAAACTCGGTTGAACCTCCGCAGGAAGTCATGATTGCTGTAGCAGCAAATGAAAATAAAATAAAATTGATTGTTGTCCTGGTTCTCATTGGAACGTATTGTTTAGTTATTTTTTTAGAGTCTCTTTTACCTTTAACATTGTTACCTCATATACTAAGGTTGTATAAGGGGGAACTATGCCTGTGGATGACCCTTTTTCTCCAAAGGCGGAGTGCGAAGGTATAATAATTTTTGCTTTCTCACCTTCTTTCATTTTTTTTATGCCTCTTTCCAAGCCACTTATCACCTGTCCCGAATCACCTATAACAAAGTCCATCGGGTCATTTACCGGGATGGAATCAAACCTTTTATGGTTTAAAAAATAACCTGTATATGAAATAGTTACCCTGCAACCTCTTCCAATTTCAGGGCCGCTGCCTTCCACTAATGGAATGAGGTAAATATCCCCTTTTTTATCGGAATCGGGTACGTTATTCTGTTGTATATACCGGTTCAGTTCTACTTGCTCCTTTATTTCCTTGTCCTTGCCTAAAAGTGCATATTTTTCCAGTTTAGCCTTTAATTGGGCAGAATCAAGAATGGAGACAACCCTGATATTCACTTTTAACATACTATCTGTTATTGAATAAGGTAGTTTGAACCCCGCGCTCAGAATAATATTCTTTTTAACGATAAGATTGACACTATCTCCCTCATTACATTTAAGAAGTATTTTATGGTAGCTATTGCTTTTAATAATGGAGTCATACGATATAAGAATGCTAAATGGATACCACAATCCGCGGGAATCCCATAATACCGAATCATTTATGCGGGAATAGCTGATGAAAACTTCCATGGTTTTGCCGGGGGTTATTCTTCCTTGCTTAACGCCTAAATCAGCATATTTGTAGTAAATTCCGTTATCATATAACATGTATCCCTTATACGGACTTGACTTCTTGGTAAAGGTACAAGAAGAAACAAAAAGGATTAGAGTTAAAAAAAGGAGTCGTTTTTGCATAGAATATTTGGACTATTCCTCTTTTTTAGGAATAACATAAAACTCATCTACATCTACTGAAAAATCGGAAGGATTTAAGTCATCGAGCTGCTGCGTTTTCCAATCGTTTCCCGGGGTGACAGTTATATATGTTTTAATGCTATCCTTTACCGACGACGTAACTTTAATGGGCATAATAAAGTCTTTTGAAACTCCCTTCCAGCGATAATATAAAATGGTAGCATTGCCTTGTTTCTTTAACTTATAATAAAAAATAGGCGGAGATTCTTTATACAGATATTCATTAAAGAATGGGGTGTAATCTTTTCCCGTGATTTTATTTATGCATGCAATAACCTCTTTGGTATTGGTGCTGGAGTATTTAAATTTCGCTTGAAGTCCTTTGAAAACAGCAAAAAACATGGAGTCGTTATTTATAACATGACGGAAAGTATGAAGCATCCAAGTACCTTTAAAGTATTCATCATCGTCATTCTCCGTACCTTGAAAGTTAACATCATACGGCCCGATTATGGGGTATTTATTACCTATTCTTGTTTGTTGGGTATATAAGTATTTAATAGCGGTTTTATAGTTCTGCGTATATTCAATATAGAGGGCTTCGGCGTATGTAGCAAAGGCTTCATGCAGCCACATATCAGCCGGGTCGGAGCAACTTAAACTATTGCCCCACCACTCATGTGCGCTTTCATGAATAATGATGAAATCAAATCCAAAGGCATTGCTTTTATAATGGTTTCCATACGCCACGCAACTTTGGTGCTCCATACCCCAATAGGTTGTTTCCACTAATTTATACCCGTCTTTGTAGAACGGATATTTTCCGAAAAAATTTTCATAACAAGCCATCATAGGTTTTACTTGTTCGAAATGTTTGCGGGCTCTTTCTTCATCATAGCTTAGCACATAATAATCCAAGGTAAGTGTATCCTTCCCGCTTAAATAGTAATCGGATATATGTGAATAGTCGCCAATATTCAATGTGATATCATAATTAATAATAGGCACCGAAACAAACCAGGTGAAACGGGTATAACCGCTATTCATAATTTTTTCAGAACGGAGCCGCCCGTTGGACACGCAACTCAATCCGTTGGGGATGTCAAATGTCATTCTCATACTGTCCGGTTTATCGGACAGGTGATCTTTGCAGGGCCACCAAAGAGAAGCTCCGGTGCCTTCACAGGCCACATCAGTAAACAGGTTTCCTAAAGAATCATGTGCCCAAACAAAGCCGCCATCCCAAGGGGGATTTTTGGCGGTTTGAGGAATGCCGTGATAATAAATTTTGATGGAATCGTTTGTTCCAAGATGCTCTTTAAAGTACCAAGCATCTTGTATACCCCCGGGCAAAGGTCCACTACTATATGTGAAATTGATAAACACAGCATTGCTGTCACGTTTATAATCAACATGAATTTTATGAAACACGACACTATCTATGACCATATTTTTGAAAAGGT
>DATHOL010000057.1:0-2804 GCA_035484895.1 Bacteroidia bacterium
CATGAATTATTCAGTGAATGGAAATACTCCGGTAGCACAAACCATTTCAGGAATCTCCGGATTTTCGGGTTTAACTTCCTATAACTGGTCCATGAATACCGCACCATACGTTCCTTCCGCTGCAGGAAATATCACTGTAAAATATTGGGCAAACCCACTGAACGGTAGCGATACCAATACTAATACAGATACTCTTGTTGCCCACTTCCTGGTGGTTGATTCCATCCAGGCCAAGCAAGTTATGTATGAAGAGTTTTCATGCGCTTCTTGCGACCCTTGCATGCATGCAATGCCAAATATTGATTCCGTTGCCAATAACACAGTTTCATACGCTAACAATATCAGATACCACTGGTATTTCCCTGGTCAGGATATGATAAACCAGGTAACAGCCACATTAGTTAATAACAGAATGTCGTACTACGGTCAGAACGGTGTTCCCACTTCAGCTATTGATGGAGCTATCTGGTATCCGGGGTATGGATATCTTTCTTCCGGAGTTATTCAAGCGGCGCGCGCTGTTGGTTCCCCATTTAAAATAGATGTTGCTACAGCTGTTTTTAATACAGTCACTAAAACATTCTCTTTTAGCGCTAATATTAAATCATACGGTAACTTCCCGGCCGGTTTGAAGGCCCAGGTTTATCTTACGGAAGATAGCGTTGACTTCAAAACCGATCAAAGCACAGAAGATCCTATAACAAGTTTTGCTTTTGACGGTGGACCCAATCCTAACTACTACTATGATTATGTACTTAACTTCCCAAATGCAGTTGAAGAAGCACTTCCAAGTTCCACCGGCGGAGGTCAAAATTTAACTGCATTTACAACAGGTTCAACCCAAAATGTAACTGTAAGCTGGACTAAAACCCATCCTTGGGCTGCTAAATACAATTCCTATCCTTACGATTCTTCAACCACCCAGCACTTCACCATCTTTATCCAGGATAATAATGGTAATGCAGCTGCCGGCGTACCTGCACAATATGTTTACCAATCTGCAAAAGTTTTGGTTACCGATGTAACAGGTCTGGAAGAAATTTCGAATGGTGTTTATTTTAACATGTATCCAAACCCTACAAACGGCATCACTACCCTTGCATTTAAACTTGACAAGGAGCAGAACGTAAATGTGCAGTTGTTTAATATGTTGGGTCAACAAGTTTATTCTGATAATGAAGGCACCATGTCTTCCGGAAATCATACCATTTCAATGGATGGTTCTTCTTTACAGAATGGCGTTTACTTCGTAAAATTCACTTCGGATAACGCTACTACAACTCAGAAATTGATTATCCAAAAATAATCGGTTTTTAATCATTTAAAAAGCCTCCCGGATATCCGGGAGGCTTTTTAATTTTAGTTCAAAATAAATCAACCATATTTAGCACATGTTTTCATATATTTGCAAAACATAATCATATTCCAATGAAAAAAAATCTCTTTTTAGCAATCTTTTGCATAGCATTCAGCAGTCTTTTATTCGGCCAGCAGCTTAAAATTGTTTTAGCCGGCGATACTGCGAGAATAAACAATGATACCGTACTTGTTTGGGGAAATACAACTTCAATAATGGATAGTCCTTTCATTAATGTAATTAATACCGGCATAGATTCTGTAAATGTTTATTGCAGACGCGATTCCTTGTCAACACCTTCTGCTTTTGATACGAGTAATTATTTCTGCTGGGTATTATGTTATGGCAACGCAACCACAATATCCCCATTCACCGAACTTTTATATAGGGACTCTACCTCTTACTCCTCATTTCAAGGCCATTATAATCCTCTTGGATATGCTGCTTCAGCCTATATACGCTATACCTTTTTCCTTGCCAAAAATCATAACGATTCATCTTCTGTAGTTGTAAAATATCTTTCCACCCCTACCAGTGTTCAATCTTTAACAGGCACTGCAATTAATTTCTCCGCTTATCCAAACCCTGCGCAAAACAATGTAAATTTTAATTATAACATTGCAGCCGGTGTTTCTTCAGCCAATTTAAAAATATATAATCTGCTGGGAGAATGTGTTCAAACACTTCCGTTAAATACCGCAAAAAACAAAACTACTATTGACCTGCAATCCATTCCTTCAGGAATTTATGTTTGCGAAATAGAAGCGAACGGCTATCAGTCAAGTTATAAGAAATTGGTGGTAACACATTAATTATTGTTTTGATTAAAAAAAGTCCCCCGAGTACTCGGGGGACTTTTTTCATGCCCGCTTCATTAATATTTTCATACATTTGGTTCCCTATTAATAAACAATGCCATGAAAAAACTCGTTTTGTTCTTTTCCCTTGCCACTTTTTCCTTTTCCCTTATCAGCGCTCAAAGCATGTTGAACTCAAAAGTTCCTGCCACACAGATAAAGACCCTTACAGGGGCTAATACTAACTCTTCAACATTTTCTAATAATGGGAAACCCATTATCATTGACTTTTGGGCCACCTGGTGCAAACCTTGCATAGCCGAGTTAGAAGCCCTTAATGATGAATATGCCGACTGGAAGAAAGAAACCGGAGTGAAAATTATTGCGGTATCTACAGATGATGCCCGCACTATGGCTAAAGTCCAGTCGTTTGTAAGAGAAAAAGGATGGGATTATGATATCTATCTCGACCCTAACCAGGATTTTCAACATGCCATGCAGGTACCCAACTGCCCTTGTACCTTTATATTAGATGGAAGCGGTAAAATAGTATATATTCATAACTCCTATTTTGAAGGGGATGAAAAAAAACTGCATGAAGCTTTATTAAAAGCGGCAGGCAAAAAGTAATTTACGCAACGGTAAAAAAT
>DATHOL010000058.1:0-4608 GCA_035484895.1 Bacteroidia bacterium
CTCCGGCAAATTTGATTTTAACCGGCTCGGGCGAATTGCAAAACCCGAATGAAGTTTATACATCTACGGAAATTGACAGGCTGAACAAGGCGAAAGGCAGCGACAGCAAAGTATTTATTATTACCGCCGATGAAATTGGCAAATCTTCTATAAGGCCTAAAAACACCGGCAATTTGATCTGGCATTACAAAATGCAAAAGAGCCGCGATGTAACCTGGGCCGCTTCAAAAGCATTTATCTGGGATGCGGCCAGAGTCAATCTGCCCGACAATAAAAAATCATTTGCGCAATCTTTCTATCCGGTTGAATCAGCTTCCGATTCGTCTTGGGGAAGGGCTACCGAATATCTGAAATTCTCTATAGAATATTATTCCAAAACCTATTTTGTATTTCCATATCCGGTCGCTTCCAATATAGCCGGACGTGTGAATGGTATGGAGTATCCTGGAATTATTTTCTGCAACTGGCATTCCAAATTAGGCGGGCTATTTTTTGTAACCACACATGAAATCGGCCACAACTGGTTCCCCATGGTAGTTGGTTCCAATGAACGCAAATATGCCTGGATGGATGAAGGCTTCAACACCTTTATAAATATTTATGCGGGTGAAAATTTCAATAACGAGGAATATAAAAGAGACCAAAGCATGAAGCGCATTACCGACATTATGAATAAGCCAATGCCCAAACCTATTATGACCTATCCGGATGTGATTGATGGCAGGGACTTGGGTACACTGGCTTATTTCAAGCCCGCTACAGGCTTGAAATTATTGCGCGATGTAGTTGTTGGCCCCAAGCGTTTTGACTATGCTTTCCGCAATTATATTAATCGCTGGGCATTCAAACATCCTTCGCCAATGGATTTTTTCCGCAGCATGAATGATGCGCTGGGCGAGGATTTAAACTGGTTCTGGAAAGAATGGTTCTATCAAAACTGGAAGTTGGATCAGGCAATCGAAACCGTGCAATATGTAAATGCTGATCCGAAACAAGGAGTAGATATTACTATCGTTAATAAAGAGCAAATGGTGATGCCGGTGGAAATAGAGGTAAGAGAAGCAAATGGAACAACAGGACGTGTAAATCTTCCGGTGGAAGTATGGCAACGCACAGGTAAATGGACCTTGCATTATAACTCAACGGACATGGTTACCTCTGTGGTTATTGACCCCGATAACAAATTGCCGGATGTGGATATAACCAATAATACCTGGGGAGTCCCTACTAAATAATTAGCAATTAGTAATTAATAATTAGTAATGGGAAAGACATCAGTATATACAAACTTCGGCTACTCAAAAAAAATGATTCATGCTTTGGCATTTTTAATTACTAATTGCTAATTATTAATTACTAATTAAATGAGCGATATATTTCCTGTATTTCATAAATTATTGGGCAGAGCCGACAGAGAAACCCTCTTAAAGCAAAAAGGAATCGTTATTTGGATGACCGGATTATCGGCATCTGGTAAAACAACACTCGCTATTGGTTTGGAAAAAGCATTGCACCAAATGGGGCATTTGTGCTATGTGCTGGATGGAGATAATGTACGCACAGGCATTAATAACAATCTGCGTTTTTCGGAAGAGGACCGCAAAGAAAACATACGCCGTGTGGCTGAAGTATCGAAGCTGTTTGTGCAATGCGGGGTAATCACCATTAACAGTTTTGTAAGCCCAACCAATGATTTGCGCGACATGGCAAAAACTATTATAGGAGCCGATGATTTTAAACTGGTATATGTAAATACCCCTATTGAAGTCTGCGAGCAGCGCGACTCCAAGGGCTTATATGCCAAAGCACGCCGAGGAGAGATAAAAGACTTTACCGGAATTAATGCTCCTTTTGATACACCCATTTCACCTGACCTTGAAATAAAAACCGACCAACATACTTTTGAAGAAAATTTGAAAGTGCTGGTGGAGTTTGTGGTGCCGAGAATACAATGGCTGGCAAATGAAGCTGAATGAGTAATTGGAAAATGAAGTACAAGCTGTTAATTATTCTTTTATTTATTGAAATTACAGTTTTTGCACAGTTTAAAATTGTCAAAAAGGTGACAACCTCATATGAGTCCAGTAAGAACCATAAAGCCATTCAAAAAGAAAGCTTTACGGAGTATAATAAGTTGGGGCAAGAGATTATTTTTGGATACTTCGGAGAATATAGTAGCAGTAAAGTGGTCCATAAGGCAAAGAATGACTCTTCCTATTCTGTAACTTATTATGAATCATCAGACCATGATAAAATAAATTGGGAAGACTTTTCTTTTTACGATTCTTTAAATCATATGCTGACTAAAAAGGAAACATGGTTTTTTCATAACAATAGGAAGGATTATGTAGGTTATGCTACTTTTTACTTTTATGATAGGAAAGGAGAATTAATAAAAGAAAAAAGATTAGGAGATTCAAATAAAGTGGAAAAAAGTATAACACATTATTACAACGAAAAAGGAAATAATGTGAAGGAAATAGATTCTGATTTTAGTAATTATGGAATTAATGAAGTAGATGTTGACAGTATACTTTACAGCTATGACGGGAAGAATAGAATTATACAGTCTTTGGAATATACAAAGTATTCCCAGCAAAGGATGGATTACACATATAATAACAATGATTCTAATATAACATGGATATTTCGATTTGATAATCAAAAAAATGATACAGTTTTGAAACTATGGTCTATTTCTACTACCTCTTATGGGTATGTGTTTTCCAGTAAAGATGAAATTTACCCTACCCCTTCAGATTGGCAAATTCTTGAAAAAACATGTAGGACTATAGATGGTGTACTTAATGAACGATATGTTTACGTCTATAATAAAGATGGACTTTTAGACAAAATAATAGACCAACAAGGTCTTTGTGAACAATACAGTTATGAATATTATTAAATGCCCACCAACCACCATATATTATCCGCCTATAACGCTACCGCCGAAAACTATGCCAAGGAGTTTATGGATGAATTATCGCATAAACATTTAGATAGGATATTACTAAGGCAATTTGCGGAAGAAAATAAAGGTGGCAATTGTATTGATTTAGGTTGCGGTCCGGGACAAACAACTAAGCTTTTGTTTGATTGCGGGATGAATGATATTGTCGGAACAGACTTATCTCCGGCTATGATTACAAAGGCGAAAGAATTGAATCCTCAAATTAATTTTGAGGTAGCAGATATGTTGAACTTGCAATATGCTGACAATAGTTTTTCATCGGCTATTGCGTTTTATGCCATAGTTCATTTTACAATGGATGAACTGAAGCGCGCTTTTCAGGAAATAAAAAGAGTTTTAATACAGGACGGGCACTTTTTATTCTCCTTCCATATTGGGAATGAAATTAAGCATGTGGATAATTTTCTGGATAAAAATGTTTCGCTCGATTTCTACTTTTTTGAAACCGATAAAATCATAAAATTATTGGAAGAAGCAGGATTCATCATAGTTGATGCGATTGAACGATTTCCATATAAAGATGTTGAATATCCGAGTAAGAGGGCTTATATATGGGTGAAGAAATAAATGCAAACACAATTTTTGGGAAAGCAATTCGTTAGTAAATACAACTTAAATAAAAACACCATGAAATACATATTGATTTTTTGTCTTTCACTATTAGGTTTTACAAATGCCTTTGCGCAGGCAAATACGCAAAATGATAATGATAAGGTATATGTCATCGTTCAAACCCAACCCAAATTCCACGGGGAAGTTAATAAATACCTGAGTGATAGCATTAACTATCCGGAAGATGCTAAGGCTAAAAACCAGCAAGGTACCGTCTATGTAAGTTTTGTGGTGGAAAAAGATGGTTCTGTTTCAACTGTAAAAATATTACGGGGAGTGTGTCCGAGTCTCGATAATGAATCAGTACGTGTAATTTCCCATATGCCAAAGTGGACACCCGGCATGCAGAATGAGCATGCCGTCAGGGTATCTTATACCGTTCCAATTCGCTATAAACTTAAAGATGATATTCTTTCGACGCCACCCCCACCTCCTAAGCAAAATACACTTCAAAATCCTTTTAAATAGTAAGGGAGGTTTTATTATTAGCTTACTTTCAGCAAATTGAATTATTTTTTTACATTTGTGTATCCGATAATATATTAAATGAAAAGAATAGTTTTTTTACTTGTTGCTCTGTTAGGTTATGTTAATCTCTATTCCCAGGATGACAGCCCGAATGTTTCTCCCAACGATAAAGTATTTACCATTGTACAGCAGCAGCCAAAATTTCCGGGCGATATTAATAAGTGGCTGGTAGATAATATCCAATATCCGCAGCAGGCGAAAATGGATAATGTACAAGGAACGGTATATATAAGTTTTATAGTGGAAGAAGATGGCAGTGTGTCCAATGTAAAAGTGTTGCGTGGGGTTGACAGTTATTTAGATAATGAAGGTGTGCGTGTAGTGTCTATGATGCCCAAGTGGTCACCCGGTATGCAAAATAACCAAGCCGTTAGGGTGCAATATAATTTGCCCATCCGATTTACGCTGCGCAACGGAAATGACAATATCATTATCACGCCTATTAAAGATAATAATGAAATATATGACAACCCGCAGATGCAGCCAAAGTTTCCCGG
>DATHOL010000059.1:0-4903 GCA_035484895.1 Bacteroidia bacterium
GTGGTATAAAAACCGATTCTGTTGGAAACAGCTATATTGCCGGTGGTTATATAGGCAAAGCTATTTTTGGTAATGATACTTTGCCATCATATTCTAGCAGGCAGTATGGAATTTTTATTGCCAAGTTTGATAGCAACGGAAACTGTAAATGGGCAAAAGCTGCTTGGGATACAGGTGGAATAGCTTTTGAAGCTTCAGAAATAATAGATATTGATAAATGGGGAGATGTTTATACGATTGGTATTATCAGCGGTGGCATATATTTTGGATGTGATACACTTAGGCCGAACCCTAATTCTACATTCTTAGTAAAGCTGGATAGTTCGGGTAATTGTGTATGGGATAAACTTGTAAATAATGCTACAGCCATTGCATTACATGTAAATCGTAATGGGAATAGTTATTTAGGATGCACTTATAATTCTTCTGCATCTATAGGAACATGTAATGTAAGTGGTGCAGGTTTTTTTATTGTCCGGCTTGATTCAGCAGGTAATTGCATTTGGACAGAAACAGCAACTGGCAGTTCTATTCCAGCAAGCATCGCGATTGATTATAATGGTAATTGCCATATTACAGGTGATATTATTGGTAATACTTCATTTGGTTCAACCATATTGACTAACCCTAATGGTACTATTTCAGTCTTAGTAGCCAAGTTAGATGTTCCAACAGGTACTGGAGAAGCCCTTGAAAACCCTAACATATTTAATATATACCCCAATCCGTCAGCCGGAGGTTATACCCTTCAAATATCAGCCAGCCTTTTAAATTCTCAACTAACTATTTATGATACGCAAGGCAGGAATATTTTTCAAACAAAAATAGTACAAGAAAATCCGCAAATAAATATTCCATCTCTCGCTAAAGGAATGTATTATGTAAAGCTTACTACGCCTCAAGGACAATCTATAGAGAAAACGATTGTACAACAGTAAACAATTCCCATTATTAAATGCCAGTCCGGCTCGGACTAGAAATCCAACCCCACACTAAGCGTAGGCAAAATAGGTAATTGATTTACCCGTTGGCCGGTAATACGGTTGAAGTAGAATATATTTTCGCGGTCGTATAAATTAATTACACTGGCATTGCAGCGAAGGGCCATGCGTTGCGAGAACTGGAAGTTTTTTGAAAGGCTCACATCCAGGCGGTGGTAATCGGGTAGGCGTTCGCTGTCGAAGCCTCCATATAGTATTCCGAGGTTAGGATTGTTCGATTGAACAGTGGTATTGATGGTACTAAGCGATGTCTGCCCATAAAAACCTTGTGTAGGAGTAAAAGGGAATCCGGAACCATAGTTCCAGCGGATATTGGCCTGCCAGCTTAAATCTTTTCCGAACTTATAAGATACCACCAGGTTCACGCTGTTTCTTCTGTCAAATGGAGGAGGAAAGGAATAGCTGCCATTCCAATAGGTAACATATCCAAGTGAGTAAACTGTGTAAATGGAGAAATGCTTGATGTCGTACTTAATGGTAATATCGGCACCGTATGCTTTTCCCGACTGCACCAAAAAGGGTTTGGTTAGGGTATCGTTTTTTACCCCAACATAAGGAGAAGAGTTCTGATAAATCTGGTTGTAGTTAAGCGTGGTGGTTTGCAAAAAGTTCTTCTCGTAGGCTTCCACATTTATATGCATGGTTTTTATCGGGTCATATTCAAACCCTGCTGTAAGATGATATGCCCTTTGAAGCGCATTGGTCACAGGCTGCGATGTGGTAGTACCTTGTTGTGTAAAGTTCCCCGGAATGTCGGATGTGGGCGGACTCGTAATAATGCCATAGAAAAGGTCTACTACCTGGGTTTCGTCAATCGTGCTTACAAGCGTTTGGGAATATAATCCCGCAGCAAACTTTATGCGGAATTTTTTAGAAATATTGTACTTGGCATCTAACCGCGGTTCAGGAGATGCCGCGCTGAAAGCAGCTGATGAATAGTATTGCAAACGGAAACCGGGTTCAATAATAAATTTTTTGTTGGTCGATAAATATTTCCACTTTACAAATCCGCATAATTCATCGGAGGTTTCATTTTCGGTTGCAGGCGCTCCGGCAGGATTCGTCAATTCAAGGCTGGTGCCCGTGCCCGACATATCAAAGCCATAATAAATAGTGGAGTTACCTAAAAACTGTGTCCATTTTAGCTGGGCGCTGAAAGTTGAAATGCGGCTGGTATCGGTAGGGAGCCCGGCCTGCGACATGCTGATGGAGTAATTGGAATAATCAATATTACATTCCATTAAACTGGCCGAACTGGCAGGAACTAAAATAAAATTAAGGCCTGCACCCGCTTCGCTCCAATTAATTGTGGCTATATTCGGATAATTTACCTTGTCGGTAAAATCAAATCCGAACAGGTTCAGCTTGCTTCCGTTGGAAGTATTTAAAGATACCTTTCCGTAATAATCAGCAAAATCAAAAGGTATGCCTCCGCCATTATCAATATAAGGGTATAATGTTTTTGAAGTCTGGCCCAAATAGGAATTTTTGAAAGAAAGTATAAAAGATGCGCTGGCCTTTTTAGGGTCATCGTCTTTGTTTTTAATCAAAGGGCCTTCCACCAGACCATGCGCTCCGAACGGGCTTACATCTGCTTTACCCGTTACCTGTTTTTTATTCCCATCGCGTGTGCGGATATCCATAATGGATGAAATCCTGTCGCCGTATTCCGAATTAAAGCCGCCTGCATATACGGTAGCATCGCTGATAATATCGGCATCAAAAACAGAGAATAATCCGATGGAATGAAATGGATTAAAGATGGTCATACCATCCAGCAATACTTTGTTTTGTATAGGTTGCCCGCCTTCAATATATAGTTGTCCGCCTTCATCGCCCGTGGAAACTACGCCCGGAAGCACTTGTAAATATTGTGCAAAATCGGGTTGCCCGCCAACAGTCGGGATAGACTGCATATCCTTCAGCGTTATCACGGTAGTAGAAACCTGTGTTTCTGTTTCGTGCGATTTTGCCGCTGCTGAAATATCCACCGTACCTAATGATTGCGCGGATTCCTTTATATAAAGCTTCTTGGTAAATATCTGGTCCTTGGTAAGGGTTATGGCTTCTCTTACGGTATCGTAACCGAGGTATGCAACCATCAAAACATAATTACCTGCCGGCACATGGCTGATGGAAAAATATCCGTTTACATCGGTGTTCGATGCATAGTTTGTTCCTTGCAAATAAACGGTTGAATAAAGCGCCGGCTCCAAAGTTTTGTCAACATATACAAAGCCCCTGACGGTAGCTGTTTGAGCAAACCCACAGGTGGCGGCCATTAAAAAACAAAGGAATGCGAAAAAAGAAATCTTGTTCAACTTCATAAATACAAGGATGCCTGTTTAAATAAAAAGGTTGGCAAAGGTAGTAATTAGGCTGTCATTCCCAAATTTCAGCGCGACATCTTGATAATGATGTCATATTCCGCCTTTGAAACCGGGCTAACCGATAAGCGGCCAATGCGAATGAGCGCCATACCTGCCAGTTTCTTTTCGGCTTTCATTTGAGCCAGCGTAACCGGCTTTTTCAATGTTTCAACCGGAGCAATGTCAACGGCTGTCCATTCTTTGTCGGTAGGGTCGGGATAGGCTTCTTTCACCACTTTGGCTATTCCTACTATACACAAGCCTTCATTGCTGTGATAAAAGAAAACATGGTCTCCTTTTTTCATAGCGTTAAGGTGGAGGCGAGCGGCATAATTGCGCACTCCTGTCCATGCTGTTTTTTTATCTTTCAGCAACTCTTCCCAGGAATAAGCGGAAGGTTCTGATTTTGCGAGCCAATAATTCATAAGGTTAAAGTATATGCCGTCAAAGATATAATTTCTCCGCCAATGATTATTTATTAAACCTTAGCCACCCTTTTCTCTAAAAATAAAGGAACAATTATTGACCCCGCAATACATCCGGAAGCAGCGGATGTGGCAACGGTAACATAGTCCCAATAATGCAGTCCAAACAATACTCTGATGTTGGCTGCCGCTATACCTGTCCCAATTACAAAAAACCAATAATAAACCGGATGATTAGAATCTGCATATACGTTGGCGCGCGGAATTTTCAGGACGGCATAAAAAACAATAATTCCGCCGACAATGGTACTTATATACTGCAATATCCTATAGTTTACAATATGATAACCGTTCATAGTTGAGCTTTCTTTCAGGAAGGGAATCATTTTAACAAAATCGCCATGCGGATGTGTAAACCCGTCCCAGAAAAGATGCGATGCAATGCCAATCAGCAAACAAAAAACCACTTGAAAAAAATGATGCTTGAAATAATCCACCCACTTAAAACCCATATAGCGGGAAAGCCTTTTTTTTAAGAAACGAGGTGAATTACAAATAAATGAATTCCGGATAATATAGTGATAAACAAATGTGAGTGCAAGCGCCAGCGGCAAATCAAACCAGAACATACCTAGCCAGGTGTGGCTGTAAATACTTTCCACTTTCATCCGCATAAAATACTCAAAATCGGGGGTAATAGAGCCTATAATAAGCCCGGTCATAGATACCCACTTTTCAGGCAAATACTTTGCCGGCAATATAATAGCAGGATGTGAAAATGTAAGGGGCATAGTTTTTAAGGAACGTCTAAAATATAACTTTTTTGGGTATTGGCTCAGTCTGATTTAAAAGATGCCCTCTAAATTTTGAGATGCCGAAACAAGTTCGGCATGACCGGATCTGTATTCAAAAATGAGGAAGGGGGCGGCTTCGCCGCCCCCTTCCTCATTACCAAAAGTGCGAAAACAAGGTCATGCCGAACTTGTTTCGGCATCTTTCCATTCTTCTTAATTAAAAAATCAATCTTAGAAATTGAACCCCAATCACTTTTTTGTTTGACGTTGCAATTAAGCTTTTCTATCTTTGTCCTGCTACCTCTGAAAACAAT
>DATHOL010000060.1:0-2031 GCA_035484895.1 Bacteroidia bacterium
GTATAACGAAGCAAATGTAGGAATTTTTCCCATAGGAAAGTAAACAGGATTGCCGGAGGACTTAATGGGCTGTTTACCTTGCATTAACTTTCTTCAGTAAATCATCAGTTACAGTGATGCCTTTTGCTTTTATATCATCAATAGAGATGCCTTTATCCAGTAAAATGCGAATGTATTTAATAAGTGATTCCCGGTCATTCAGGTTTTGGGCGCAGCTAAGCACATTGTAATAGGCCAGTGTGTAGTTGGGGTTTATTTCAACAGCTTTTTCAAAGCATGTTTCGGCTGTTTTAGTATTGCCTTTAGCATTAAGATAGGCAATTCCCATGTTATAACAGGCATCTGCATTTTTAGGATTGATGCTAATGGTGCTGTCCCAATCCTTTATGGCATTTCCGTAATCTTTATCCTGAAAATTCAATATGCCCAGGTTGAAAAAGGCCTCTTCTTTCTGGAGATTCAACGCTATTTCGGTATTGAATTCCTTTTTTGCTTCTGCCGGCATATTTCGTTTTGTATATACCATGCCGAGATAGTTATGTAAATGCGGAACAGCCTTGCCATTGGTTTTCTCAGCTATTGTTGTAAGTGTTTTTTCAGCATCGTCCAACTTGCCGCCTTGTATTAATTCATTAACGGAAAGAATAATAGAATTAACTGTAGCCGGGTTTTTATAAGAAGCCGGGTCGTTCATCAACTTACTTAAATCAAAGTTGCGGGCGATGTATAAAATATACGTCTCATCCGGAACCACGCCTCCGGTAAAGGACGTAAGCTTTGTAAACTGAATCTTTCCAATAATCTTTCCTTCGCCTATTCCAAAATAATCGCCGGTAGATATAAAGAGTACCGAATCGCGCTGTTGCGAAACAAACTTCGTAATTCTTGCCATAACGATATTCGGGTCGAATGAAAACCTTGAAACACCCCAGGTAGTATATCTGTTGGTGGTGTCACGATCGGGAAAATAAATAGATTGCTTGGTAAAGGCGGATATGGGCGATACGGCATAATCGATATATCCTGTTGCAGGCAATTTGTTTAAATGGTGTTCATTGATATAATCACCGGCCACCTTAATTTCTGAAAAAGGAAGCGAATAATCTTTGCCATAGGCAATAACCGCTCCCAGCATATTAATAGCAAGCAGGCCTGTGAGCAGGTAAGTAAAATTCTTTTCGATTTTTAATTTAGTACGGAGTGAATTTAACCCCGGAATTATCAGGCTGGTTTTTTTGACATCGGCTGCAAGCCATGCGGAAGCTATAAATGTAATAAATAAAAAGCCATAATAGCGGGCTGCAAATAAAATGTAAATGGTGTTGTTGGAATAGGAAAGGAGCAAAACTCCGCAGGTGGCGGCCAAATAAAATACAGCAATACTAAGCTTTTTAGAATAAAGTGCTATACAAAACAATATAATAGCAATAGAAAGGAGTACAAAAAAATAATAGCCCATAGAGTTGATATTTTTTTGGTATATCAAAGTTGAGTTCCAAAAATTAACAGTGGAAGTATTTGGCAGAGGGCAAAAACTCATCCAGAAAGTTTCAATGGAAAGCCTGAATCGCTGAGAGTCAAAGCCCGTAAGCCACTTGGTGGAGCGGTCGCTATCCGCAGGAGGAGAAATCCATTTTACGGCTATATAAATTCCGATTAAAACTACTAAAACGCCAACCAGCAATTGCATAGGTTTATACTTTTTCCGGATGGTGGTATCTTCGGTAAAATAGTAGTCAACTACCATCATTCCGAGTAAAGATAAAGTCATAATTACCCCATGAACCCCGGTAGTATTGGCCATAAAGAACAGGACTAATGAAAGAATAAGGTAACGGTTTTTAGATTTGTTACGATAGAGAGAACAAAAAAGAAAAATAAAGAATACAGTAAGTGCATACCCTCTGGCAATAATGGAATATTCAAAACAAACAAAGTAACTGAAAGACAAAAGAACTTTTTGCAAATGGTTAAATGGAGCATATTTCAAAATGAGATAAACGCTTCCTGCAGAAACAAGGAAATGCACTA
>DATHOL010000061.1:0-8003 GCA_035484895.1 Bacteroidia bacterium
AAACTGCATCAGCCCGTCAATATCGCGTGTATAGGTGCGTCTTAAAAAATCATTGCGTTTCAGCCTTGCTTCTACTGCATTTATAAGGTCAGCTTTATCAAATGGCTTGGTAAGGTAATCGTCGGCGCCCAGGTTCATACCCTTGCGTACATCGCTTTTTTCAGCTTTGGCTGTCAGAAAAATAAAGGGGGTTCCTCTTGTTGCAGGGTTTTCTTCAATGGTTTGCAATATTTTGTATCCGTCGAAATCCGGAAGCATAATATCGCAGACAATTAAGTCCGGTTTTTCGCTGATAACGAGTTCAAGCCCGATGGTTGCATTCAATGCTTTTACAACGGTGTAATTGAAAAGCTCCAGCATTTCTGCAATGTTTTCCACCATTTCTTTGTTGTCTTCAATAACCAGTATTTTTTTCATAGGCTTTTTTGTATTAGGTCGTTATTTTCATTCAGATGGATTTGATTGGCTATGGTTACGCGGAAAACGCTCCCTTCATTTTCACGGCTCGTGAAGGAGATGCTTCCATCCAGCAGGTCAATATATTTTTTAACAATACTCAGGCCAAGCCCGGTTCCTTCAATATTCAGCGTGTTTTTTGCCCGGAAGAACCGCTCGAATAAGTTTTCCTGTTCACTTTCCGGAATACCTATTCCCCGGTCTTCCACAGTAAATATGAATCCTTCATTATTGATAGCTGTTCTAAAGGTAACGGCAGTATTTTCCGATGAATATTTAATGGCATTTGCTAATAGGTTCAACACAACATTCTTTATCATTAAACGGTCGGTAAAAATATTTTCCTGCTCCGAACGGTGCATGTATTGTATGGTTTGGCCGTTTTTCAATTTGGTATGTAATTCTTCTATAATTTCATTTGCCAGCTCTTTTACATTAAAATCTACCGGGTTCATCTGTATTTTACCCTGTTCGAGCTGGTCGAGCGAAAGGAAACTGTTAAGGGTGTTCACCATATTTTGAATGGATAGTTTTATCCGTTTCAGGTGGTGCTCGTTCTTTTCCCGGATAATAGCCGGGTTTTGCCCTTCATGCTGTATATATTCGCCAATCAGTTCGGTAGATGAAAGTATGGTGCTAAGCGGTGTGCGGAATTCATGGGATGCCAGCGCAACAAACCTCGATTTTAGTTCGTTAATCAGTTTTTCTTTATCCAGCGCCGCTTTCATGTTAGCTTCGGCTTCCTTCAGTTTGGTAATGTTTTGTTTCACCACCAGCACTTCGCTTATGTTACCAACGGTATTTCCCAAAGGCACTCCATGCATAATGTAATAGTTTCCTGAAAGGGTTACTTCAAAGGTAACATTGTTTCCTTTAAATAGCTGTAGTAGCCTGTTTTTTATTTCAAACCTCATTTCTTCAGGAAAGCGGTTCATATAAGAGGTTCCCAACAATTCTTCCGAGTTAAGCCCTTCTATGGCAAGTTCCCGCCCGTCCACAAAAATATAGTTCAGGTTTTGGTCGAGCACGGTAATGGTTCCATCGGGGAAGTTGCGTGCAATTGTTTTATAAAAACGCTGGCTTTCTTCCAATTCCGCTACATAGCGCGCCAGGTTTTTATTCAGTTCAATAATGGTGTCTTCCGTTTTCTTTTTGTCGGTTATGTCTTCCGAAATGCCAAGCAGGTAAAGCGGCTTGCCTTCGGCATCGCTCACCGGAATTTTTTTGGTGTGCAGCCAGCGGGTACCATGGCTGGTGTTGATAGGTTCCTCCAAAATATCAATTCCCCGGTGATTGTTTATTACTTCCTTGTCTTTTTTTGTGAAAAAATCGGCCTGTTCTGCAGGGAAAAAATCATAATCGTTTTTACCCAGAAGGTCTTCCTGCAATAACCCTAATAGTTTCTCACCTGCTTTGTTAATGCGTAAAAAGCGGAGGTTCCCGGCATCTTTAATAAAAATCATGTTGGGTATATTTTCCAATACCGAATCGAGAAACTGATTGGTGCGGCGTATTTCTTCTTCCGCTTTTTTCCGCTGGGTAATATCGCGCACCACGCATTGAAAGCCTTCTACCATATCTCCCTTGCTTATCAATACCACGTTTTGTTCTACCCATTTAATAACGCCTTGCTTGGTTACAACCGGAAACTCGTATCGGGTTTCGGGTATGCGGTTTTTAAATTGATGGTAATAAAATTGCTGCACCCTTTCCATGGCATCCGTATGAACCAAATACGTAAAATGCTTGCCGATTAGCTCATCGGAGGTATACCCGGTAAGCGCCAGCAACCGCGAATTAATAAAGGTGAAATTGCCTGCATAGTCGCTGGAAAAAACCACATCGCCCAATTCTTCGACAAGCGCCCGCAGCCGGGTTTCATTTTCCCGTATTTTGGTTTCCGCCAGGCGGCTTTTCCGCAACGACCGGTTCAGCCCTATAAGTATTATGCAGACAAATAGAAGGCCTATGCCTGCAGCATAATAGGTGGCATGTATGGCTGTCAGCTGCGAATTAAGGGCTATGCCTCTGCGGGTAGCCAACAGGCGAAACTCTTCATTTATAATTTCGTTGGCTTTGGCTATTATTTTATTAATAGACGTTTCGGCTGTTTCTGTTCTGTTTTCAAAACTGCCTTTAATGCGCATTTCACTCAGGTCATGGTTTATCGAATCCACCCCCGGGGTGTTTTGCTCCATCCGGATAATCAGTTTTTGCAAATCGGCTACACGGGCTTCTTCTTCCGGGTTGTCGGCAACCGAATCGAGCAGGCTTTTAACGCTGGTGTTTAGGGTAAGGGCGTTTTGCCTGGCTACAATAGCATAATATGGCTCGCGCGACATGCTATACTTATCGGATGAGTTTTGAACCATTGCCGCCTGGTATTCCAACTCGTAAGTTGATTCAATAACCTTGTGGCTATGCCTTGCCATAGCGCCCGACTGTTCGCCGGTGTTGTAATTAACATAGGCGTAATAAACAGATGCTACTCTCGCAACTATTGCGAGGGCCAACAGGGCGAGTACGGTCCGCTCTAACTTCATATTTGGCTTGGCCATATTCTTCAACGATATTGGGGAAATACAAGTATACGAAATTTAGCCGAAGGTGGGCTGCCTGTTAAAAAATCATTGAAAAATTATGGAGCTTTTTGCGTCACATTGCGTCGCACTTTACCCCTGTTTTGGAATGTGTGAAAAGAACTTTTTGGCGGCTTTTCGTTTCAATAAACCAGTCGCTTACTACTCATATCACACTCTTGAAATAGAGGAACAGAGGTTTGCTATATTTTTCTGCTGATATAAATGGCTGGCAAATGTGCGGCAAAATTAGCTGCTATAGAAAAACAGGAAAATTCACCTTCCGTTTTTTTTTCTTCACACATGGTTAAATGGTTTCTGACGAATAAACCAGGTGTTTGCGCATTCCTGATTTAACTTTACATCAACAGGGAATCTGAAAGTAAATGGTATATGAAAAAGATGCTTCTTTTTGGTGCAGTGGTTTCATTTTATTGCACCTCCTGCGCCACCATATTCGATGGTAAAATTACAAATTGCCAGCGGGACAAACCAAGTGCAGGGCAGCATGTAAGGAAGATTAAGCCGGTGGCTTTTGCTTTCGATGTATTATTTTTTCCGGGGCTTATTATTGACTTTTCCAATTGCTCCATTTACAAGCCTTGCCGGGTAAGCCCTTCTATTTCGAGGCGGTAAAAAGAGGTTATTAGCTTATAGCCGTTTCCCACCCAACCTTTAGCCCGATTTATGCGTAACGTACAAGGTAAAGATGAAAAGTTTATAACCTTTGATAAAGAAAAACATCATTAATTTGTGCTAATTGAAAAAAAATTCTTAGTATTGTACTCTGTAACCTGCCCGCTAAAATCTTAATAATCATTATATCCATGAAAAAATTACTTTTCACTTTATTCGTTGTTTTGGGCTCTTCACTCTTCACATGGAGCTATGCTCAATGCCCCAGTTGTTTTGATGGAGGGAATCACAGTATGAGTTTTCACAGGATGGCTCATAATGTAAACAGTATGGCCGATTCGCTTCCAACTGCCTATATGCAGCAAAATGTTTGCGGGTTGAACTTTGCAACCGGCACCCTTTTAACCACCACACGTTATACGCTCGCACCCGGAACGGGTTTTCCTGCCACAGTATCACTAACCGGCTTGCCGGCTTCTTCCTGCGCTTCTATTTTGAAAGCTTATTTGTATTTAGGAGTAAGTTATTCCGAAGGCACTCCTCCACCTGCCACTGTAACCATAACCAATCCGGCTGCAAGCATAAATACCTTGGCTGCTACCATGCAGGGAGATGGCGCAGCGGTTTGCTGGGGCGAAACGGGAACAGCTACTTATAGAGTAGATGTTACTTCGTTAATCAGCGGAAACGGAAGTTATATTGTAGATGTAAGTGGTTTTTCAAATCCGGCATGGGAAGTTGACGGCGTTACGTTTTTAATAGTTTACCAGGACCCAACGGCTACCTATAGCGGAAGCATCCAGATCAATGATGGTGATATTTGTTTTACGGCAGGAGAAGCTGCTTCTACGCAAACAGGTTTCAGTGTTTGTTCGGCCACAAGCAATGCTATTGCTTTTGCCATGCTGGGCGATATGCAAAACAATGAAAGCGGAGGCGTAAATACAGAAACATTCAATGGCACTACCGTTACCTTTCCTAATAATTTCTGGAATTATTGCGCCATACCAACCATCTTAACCGCAGGCCAGAATTCCATCTATTACGATACTTACACCAATGATGGAGGTGATTGTTATTTCCTGGGAGTAACAGGATTATACTGGCAAAACACCAGTTGCTTGACCTGCACACCTGTAATTAGCACTATGACATTAACTACTTCTTCAGCCCCTTCTTCCTGCGGAAATAATGGAACCGCAAGCGTAAGCGTAACCGGAGCCTCCGGGCCGTTAACCTATACCTGGTCGCCGGGCGGACAAACCAATGCTACTGCTACCGGGCTTGCACCGGGTTTATATAACGTAAATGTAACCGATGGAAGTACATGCGCTTCCGATACCGTAACAGTAAATAATTTGGGAATGGTATTGAATATGTCGGGTACCAATGCTTATTGTTCCACTCCGGGGTTGGCTGCTGTTGGTGTAACGGGCGGTGCAAGCCCTTATACATATATGTGGAGTAATGGCGCCACTACCACTTCTATTAGTGTTACAGCAGGAATCTATAGTGTTTCGGTTACCGATAATAATGGATGTACAGTTGCTGACTCCCTTACAATCATCAGTAGCGGCCATTTGAGTATAGCTATTTCTAAAACCCCATACTTTTGTGCATTATCTGAAGCTACTGCAACTGCCAATGTAAGCGGCGGAACATTGCCATATACTTATTCATGGAGCCCGGGTGGTCAGTCTCTGGCTGCTGCAACAGGGCTTGGAGTGGGAAGTTACACAGTGACAGTTGCGGATGCTAATGGCTGCACTGCTTCCGATGCTGTTTCTGTTTCTTCATCTGCTATTTCGTTTACGGTTAGCGGAAACCCGATACATTTAACAATAGGAGACAGCACGATACTTGATGCTTCGTGTAATGTGACGGGAAGTACTTATTCCTGGTCTCCGTCGGCTTCGGTAATCAATCCTAATGCGCCGGCCTCGTATGCTACGCCAACTGTAACCACCACCTATACCTGCACGGCTACTACAGCATGCGGAACATATACCGATACGGTTACCATTTATGTAGGTTGCTTTATGACTGCCCGCATGCAAGCATTACCTTACTATTGCAGCGGCGCTGAAGGTTCGGCTAAGGCAACTCCTGCAAGCGGTGTTGCACCGTTTACATATACCTGGTCTCCCGGTGGAGGAACTACCCAAACCATTTCGGGATTAACTGCCGGAACCTATTCGGTAAATATTCAGGATGCTAACGGTTGCACTGTTGCATCTACCGTTACGGTTCCTGCCGATTCGGTAACGTTGTATGCTTATGGCGCCACTTCTATCAATGCAGGAGACAGCACATATATACAGGCCACCTGCGATGTATCTTCCGCTACTTTCTCATGGGCTCCGGCTGTAACATGCTCTACGCCAAATTCCCCGGGAACCTATGTGGATCCAACAGTAATTACAACGTATACGGTAACCGCTACCACGCCTTGCGGAACATATACCAGTACAGTAACAATAGGCATTAACTGTGCAAACAACTTTAATGTAAACATTTGCATAGTAACCATTGATACGGCAACCGGAAGGAATGAAATTATATGGGACCGTGCAGGCTCTCCGCCCGATGGTTCCTATAATATTTACAAGGAAACAACTTCAGCATCCTTCTCGCTGATTGCAACACAGCCACTCACTTCGCTGAGCGATTATATTGATACTTCATCGCGCCCATGGCTGGGTTCATCAACCTACGAAGTAGCAACGGTAGACAGTTGCGGAGTGTCATCCTTAAGCGCACCGCACACCTCCGTCTACATGACGGATACGGCGGAAACCAATGTGAATATTTTAAACTGGACCGCCTATGTTGGCTTTAGCCCGGTGGGATACCTTATCTATCGCGGCAGTAATTTGGGCAACCTGGTGAAGATTGATTCCGTTGGCCCGGCAACGCTTACGTATCATGATACTATTCCGCCATCACCGGCTTATTATATGGTAGGCGCTATAAACCCCAGCGGGCCTTGCTTTCCAACGCTGGGAATGGTACGCCATGGCGGGAATAATGAGAACTATAATTCTCTATCGAACCGGAAAAGACTTATTAATTTAACCACTACCGATGGAATTCAGTCCATCAGTTCAGTTAACAACCTTAGCATTTATCCTAATCCGAGCAATGGGCAGATTACTTTAGAGTGGACGGTAAACAGTGGACAGTCCTCGGTGCGGATAAGCATATATGATGAATTAGGACAAATGGTTTATGATAATAATGAAACCCAGGTATCGGGGAAAAACAGTAAACAAATTAATCTTGAAAATCTTGCCACGGGAATTTATACCTTGCGTATGCAAACGAGTGGGGGAACGACTGTCCGTAAGGTTGAGTTGAGGAAGAAATAGGAAAATAGAGATAAGAGATAAGTTATAAGAGATAAAGCCCGTCAGGAATGGCGGGGTTCATTTTTTACCATTCACAGCCTAAAAACTACCAGTTAATAAGTGAAAGCCGCCGTATAATAAATGGAGGACGATAAATAGATTATTTTAGCAATCTTTGTAAGAACTATAAAAATGGATAGTATGAAAAAGTATGGTTTTTTGTTAATATGCTTCTTTTATTTGGGATTGGGGCTTGGACGAGCTCAATTTAGAAATTTATTAGACTTTAATCCTGTAAAGGGGTACAACCCTTATGGTTCATTAACGCTTATTGGAAACGTTTTATATGGCATGGCGAATAACGGCGGTGCATATGGTGGCGGAGTTATTTTCTCCATAAATACAAATGGAAGCGGCTATAGAATTCTATATAATTTTAATTCTACTACAGGCAAAGAGCCATGGGGAGATTTGACTATTTCGGGAGGTAAATTTTACGGAACTACATATACTGGAGGCACTAATGATAGTGGATGTGTTTTTTCGATTGATACAAATGGGAGTGGGTACCGTGATCTTTTTAACTTCACTGGACCCAATGGCGCAAATCCTCCGGGTTCTTTAACGCTTGTAAGGAATAGGTTGTATGGACTAACAACTTTTGGAGGGATATATCATTCGGGATGTATTTTCTCTGTAGATACAGATGGAAGCAATTATAAAGATATGCTAGATTTCAATGGTTTAAATGGCGGACAACCAAGGAGGTCATTGGCACTTGTAGGTAGTAGACTTTATGGAATGACATATCTTGGAGGAATAAACAGTTGGGGAACAATATTCTCTATAGATACCAATGGAACCGGGTTCAAGGACATACTCAACTTTGATCGTGTGACAAATGGAGCAGAACCTAAAGGTAACCTTACATATTATGGAAATCTTTTATATGGAATGGCATCAGATGGAGGAGTGTATAATCTTG
>DATHOL010000062.1:0-2448 GCA_035484895.1 Bacteroidia bacterium
GGGTATGCCGATAAAAAAGTAACGTGAAGTTTTTCTATATTAATACCCTCTACTTTCAGCAATGGATTTTTCTTTATTACTGATTCAATTTCATCAACCGTTCGGATAATTACCGGAACAGTAAACCCATATTTCTTAAAAATTAGTTGCTGGATTTTTTCCGAAAGGGTATTTATCTCTTTTTTATCAGCCGAAAAAACAACATTGCCACTTTGTATATAGGTAGTCACATTTTTAAAACCCGCCTTTTCATAAAGAACTTTTAGCTCCGCCATTGGGATCTTATTTTTCCCGCTTACGTTTATTCCCCGAAGGATTGAAATTATGGTTTCCATAAGGACAAATGTAAATATCATTGGAACGCGGATGACGCAGATTGCTTATGATAAACACAGATAGATACTATTTTATTTTCAAAAAATCTTAATTAATCATATTAATCCGCGTCATCTGCATTCTATTATGTTTTAATTTTCCAAAAAAACCTATCTTTGCAGCCATTTTCAAAAAAATAAGGTGAAAAAGAAGATTAACAGCTATATAATCCCCTTTACACTTCTCAAAAACGGGGAGCACTCCTATTTGTTTTCTGTTGAAAAAGAGCTTTTCACAGACAATAATTACGATGAAATACATGATTGTCAGTTAAAAGCACACATTAGCTTCACGAAAAATTCGGCTATACTGAATGTTAACTTCCATGTTTATGGTACAGTGAACGTAACCTGCGACCGCTGCGGGGATGACTTCGACATGGAGATAAACCTGGATAAGAAGCTGTTAGTCAAGACAGATAGCCTCATTCATAGCGAAGAAGATGACATGATTTCTTTAGGAAAAGATGAAGTTGATTTTGATATTGCACCGTATATTTACCAATATATTGTACTTTCGCTGCCCATGCAACGAATTCATCCCGAAGATGAGAACGGTGTAAGGCATTGTAATCCTGAAGTTCTGAAAAAACTAAAGAATTTGGAAGTAAAGGAAAGTAGTGAAGAACAGTACATTATAAATACAAATAAAAAGATAATTCATTTTAAAGAAGACCATCTCAACAATTAATAAACAACCAGACCATGCCACATCCTAAACGAAGACACTCCAAAAGCCGCGGAAGAAAACGCCGGACAAACTATAAAGCGACCGCTGCAACTACCACAACATGTGCAAATTGCGGAGCTCCGGTACTTAGTCACCGTGTATGCCCTGAATGCGGATTTTACAGAGGCAAACAGGTAGTAGAAAAAACTGTTTCAGCTTAAAACTAAGCACCTGTTTCCAATTCGTCTGCAACTCAGTATATGAGATTAGGACTAGATATAATGGGCGGCGATTATGCCCCCAAAACAACAGTAGGAGGAGCCGTAAAAGCTTTGAAAGCGCTTCCTGCCGAGGTTAAACTCGTATTGTTCGGAGATAAGGACCAGATTATTCCTTTACTGAACGAACATGGTGTTAGTCCCGATAATTTTGAAATTGTCCATACCACAGAAGTTATTGAAATGGCAGATGCTCCTTTGCGGGCCATTTCTCAAAAACCAAATTCCAGTATTGGAGTTGGTTTTAAATACTTGAAAGATAAAAAGATAGATGCTTTCGCCAGCAACGGAAATACCGGTGCCATGATGGTGGGAGCATTATACAGCGTAAAAGCCATTGAAGGCGTTTTACGCCCTTGCCTTATTACCCAGGTACCAATGGAAACCGGTTCAACCGGAATTCTACTGGACGTTGGCAGCAACGCCGATTGCCGGCCGGAAATGCTTTGCCAGTTTGCTTTACTTGGACAGGTTTATACTAAATATATCTGCAATACTCCCGACCCTAAAGTGGCTTTGCTTAATATCGGCGAAGAAGAAGAAAAAGGAAATATTGTAGCACAAGCCACTCACCAGTTATTGAAGAACCACGAAGGAATTAATTTCATAGGTAATGTGGAAGCACGCGACCTTTTTGATGGAATTGCCGATGTAATTGTTTGCGAAGGATTTGTTGGCAATGTGGTTTTAAAAGAAGCCGAGGCTTTCTACAAATTAATTAAAAGAAGAAAAATAAACGATTCTTATTTCGACAGGTTTAACTACGAAATCCATGGTGGTTCACCTATACTTGGTGTAAACGGAAACGTATTGGTAGGGCATGGAATATCCAATGAAGAAGCCACCAAAAACCTGATTCTGCTTGCAAAAAACATGGTAGAGACAGGTGTAACAGAAAAAATAAGAAAAGCATTTAGCGGAAATACATGGCAATAACCGCAGCAATAACCGCCGTTGAAGGATATTTACCTGATTTTGTTCTTACCAATGAAGAACTCGCCAAAATGGTGGACACCAACGACGAGTGGATAACTTCTCGTACAGGTATAAAGGAAAGAAGAATATTAAAAGGAAAAGACCAGGGAGCTTCCGTTATGGCAGCTGAGGCTGTAAAACGCCTTTGTGA
>DATHOL010000063.1:0-6128 GCA_035484895.1 Bacteroidia bacterium
CGGATTTACACAAAGGTAGGAGCTGGTTAAACCTATTGCCTTTTATAATTGCCAGTCCGGCCCGGACAGTCATTGACTTTTGGAGAAAGCGATAAACTTTAGCCTTAATTTGCCCTCATGAAAAAGAAAAAGAAAAAACCCAATAAGGATTTACAGAAACTGGCTAAGCGTATTAAACAATTACGCACAGACCAGGGATATACCAATTATGAGCACTTTGCCTTCGACCACTTCATTGCCCGAACCCAGTATGCCCGCTATGAACAAGGGGAAGATTTGCGCTTTACAAGCCTGCTTAAATTGTTACGCGCCTTTGGAATAAGCCTATCGCAATTTTTTGCCGGGTTTGAGGGGTCGGGCCAGACGGGCAATTATTAAAGACAGAGAAAATTTGTATCTTTGTATAAGTAAATTTAATGCTATGACCACTAAAGAGGTTAAATCTGAAATTCAAAAGGTACTTGATAAGGTGCCTGACAATTTGCTACAGGACATTTTAGATTATTTGAAAACAATACAATCTAAATCGTCGGATACGGTACAACTTTCTAAAAATTTAAAGCAAATTATTTCCGAAGATAAAGCCCTGCTTGAAAGGTTGGCGAAATGATAACACTTAAAGACGCTTTAAAAATTCAGAAGATTTTAATTGAAGAATTTGGAGGGACCGCAGGAGTTCGGGATATCGGTGCATTGGAATCTGCGGTAAACAGGCCTTATGCCACTTTTAACTCCGTGGAACGCGGATGACGCAGATTGCTTAAGATATTTTATGATTTTCAATCCGATAAATCATAAACAATCTGCGTCATCCGCATTCCATTGTATTTATCCAAGGACAGCTTTATCCTAAACTTGTTGATAAGGCAGCCGCAATTATTGAAAGCATTGTCGTCAATCATCCTTTTGTTGACGGAAACAAAAGGGCTGGTTATGTATTGATGCGCCTCTTACTTCTTAAAGAAGGTTATGATATCAAAGCAAGTGAGGACGAAAAATACTCTTTCGTAATTAGTATAGCTTCGGGGAACTTGAAAACAGATGATATCAGGAAATGGCTCCAAGAGCACACGGTTTCTAAAACATAAGTTTTACTTATTCAAGCAAAGGTTAAAAGGTTACCAACCCACGAAGTACAACTTCGCGGGCACGAAGAATTTTCCCGGCACTGGGCTGGTTTATTTAGATGTCGTCGCCTTTTGAGTTTGAAGTTTCTTGGCTTTCATCTTCTCATTCTTTTTGACAGCCTTTTTCTTCTTTTGTACATTTCTTCTTACAAGTTGTTTCATCGCTATTTTTATTGCTTGGTTGATATTTCAATTATACCCAATAGGGTTATCACGCAAAAGTAATCAATTATTTTAAATGCCCGTAGCCGGTCGGAGCCCGACAAGCAAATAGTCCGCGCCGGACTGGCAAATATTAAAGGCACAACGTACCCGCTAACTTGCAGTTAGTGGGTGAATAAAATTTAAGTTCAACTTATTAAGATACAAACCACTAAGTATAACCTAATAAGTTCAGAGACAATAAAATTAGATTATATCCCTTTATGTTAATAAACTATTTAATTCGGTTGCCAACGCTTTGTCAATTTGTAAATTATTTTCTTCAACTTTATTCCAAAAAACGTCTTTTACATCTTGACTGTTTCTTATCATTTTTTTTGCTGCTTCAAGGCCAGTTGCTGTTTTGTTTCTTATACTTGCATGAACTCTTGAGAGATGAGCAGGAATTGCACTACCTGAAATTGCGTGTGTATGGTCAGCATTGAATATTTCATTTACACAACCTTCAACTATTGAGTCATGCTCCTTGAATAGTTCTTCAACTGCATAATTTTCAGGAAAGACAATTAAATAAACATTATCTTCAAATCTATATTTGACAAATCCACTATGAGTTTTCTTAACTTCTCGACCACTTTCAATGGAACTTTTAAATTGGCTAAATCCATCATCATTATCTACAAGAAAGAAAATGTTTCTTCCCATGCTTATATCTACTGAACGAAGAACATCAAAATACCTTTTTAGCTCTGGAACTCCATTTAGTTTTTGAGTGACAGGTATACCTGCTTCAATTAACTTTTTCTCCGTTAGCTCCCTTGTGTCTTCAATAATTATTAATTTTTGGTTTTCTGATGTTCTAAAATAAATATCAAAGTTTGAATCTCCCATTAAGACCCCAATTTCCTTAATTTCTTCTTCAGTCCAAAGTGAAACAAGTTTGCCTTTAAGGAGCAAATGTTTATCTATAGAAAACCACATTATATTATCTCCATTTTGTTTTGAAGTAGCTAGTAATAGAGGAGAATGGGTTGAAACTAACATTTGAATTCTTTCTAGCCATAAGTCAGAGCAAAGTAAGTACCCGAGTTTAAAAATAATATCAGCATGTAAGAACGATTCCGGTTCCTCTATGAGCCAAATAGGATAATGGAATCCCCTATGTAACGTTTTGTCACTGTCAAGTAAAAAATGTGTCTGGTATAAAATTGTTGATTGGGCTCCTGTTCCTTGTGATGTAAGAGAAACATCTGGCAATTCAGGGGATGCTTTAAATATGATTTCTGAAACACCAATTACATCCTCTATATTTGCAGGCAAGTCAACTTTAGTATCACAGCCGGGCCAAATATTTTGAAGATTTTGAGTTAGTCCAGCCGATAAATATGTATTTGCTTTCTTTCTTAAATCAGTCCACTGAGTCTGCAATTGGCCTAAAGTTTCTTTTAACGCAGCATTCCTACCCCAATTCGTTAGAAGTCGGCTCTTAAGTTTTTCCTGTGCCTTCTGTAAAAGCTGATTTGCTTCCTGTGGGTGAATATATGATACAGAAATTTTACCTTATAGGTCTAAAATATCAACTGGTAATTCTTCATAAGTTAGTGTCATATCATTAATAGTATAATCAACAAGTATTTTATTTGTACTTTCTCTAAATGTGAAGTTTTTAAATATTGTTACTGTATCGGCACCATAATAAGTTACCAATCTTCCTCTTAATAATTTAGTAGTTATTGCATTAAAGTCAAATGTTATACTAATTACAGTTTTATTAGCTCCACTACCTTTTGAACGAAGTTCTGTTTTGTTTATAAACTCTGAAAAATATTGATTGTCGTCAAAAAAACAATGAATTGCTTTCAAAACGGCTGATTTTCCTGCATTATTAGTGCCTATGAAAAAATTTGATTGAGATAAATTAAATACTTGTTGTTTGCGATAGCATTTAAAATTCTGGATTGATATTGTTTTTAATAAAGCCATAGTTCAGCGTTTAACAGTTTGGTTGCAGGAAATATTTATCAAATGCGAATATAAAATAAATATATATACGCTGATTAACTAGGTTGAAGCATTGCCTTTCGGCTTGAGGGATAATAGCGTAAAGCTCGCATCCCCCCGTACCCGCGAAGTTGTACTTCGTGGGCAAGTAACCTTTTAAGTTGCACTTATATTTATTGGAAACCCCGTCGGGGTGAAATGTTTGTAGATAGTCATAACATAGAAAAACCACCCGCCGACTACCAAGTAACTATATCTACCCTGTTTCTTCGGCGGGCATAGGCATTTGTTTGCTTATTGCTACAAACATATCACCCCGACGGGGTTCAGAACAATGGCATTTTGTGTGAGGGATAGCAGTGGAAAGCTCCATGACGCTCCAGTCAGGGTTACACCCGCAGCTTGCGAGGCTCCCGAAATTACTTCGGGACAGGCTCCCGCAAAGGTAGCGGGACAAGTTTTGAAGCCTATAGCCCCGCCTTCGCTAAAGCTACGGCGGGCGAAGCCACGATTTTCCTATTTTTGTAATATCAAAGGGGTATGGCAAAAAATAAGTATTCTGTTCCGGACGCTGAAAAAGAGGGTAAAATCTTACCTAATTTGCTCGACTTGAAAACTGTTCAAGAAATCCAACAAGCTGAACTGGAAGGTTTCTTGTATGCCTATAAGGTGTTGTTTGATGAACTTAGTGCCAATACGCGCTTTACTTTGGAATATATTTTAAAAATGCATCACTTGGCTCTTGGTCATTTATATGCATTTGCCGGAAAGGCTCGTGCAGTCAATATTTCAAAAGACGGGTTTATGTTTCCTCCCTCCAAGTTTTTAGACCAATCGCTAAAAGAGTTTGATAAGAATATGTTACAAAAACTGCCAGATGAATATGAATCCAGAGAAGAATTGATAAAAGATATTGCTAAAATTCATGGAGAGTTCTTGTTTATTCACCCTTTCCGGGAAGGGAATGGCAGAACAGCACGTTTACTTGCAGCACTAATGGCAGCAAAAGCCGGGCATAATTTACCTTCTTTCGAAAATTTCAGTAAAGAAAAATTTAATGAATACGTAGCAGCCGTAAAAAGTTCGGCAGCAGGAGACTATTCAAAAATGGAAAAAATTATCGCTTCCCTTTTTTAAATTTTTCAAGGGCTTTTACGAAAATGCTTTTAGCCTTAGCGTATGAGATATGAATATTCTCAATCTCAAAAGAATTCACGACATTTTTGAGTATCTCGTCTTCCGTTGGCTTATATATTTTAACTGCTTTCGCCATATCCTGCTATTTTAACAGATGTAAATATACAAAAAATTACGCCTCCACAGCCACTTGCTTTTCTTTGCGTTTGCGCTCGTTTTCGTCTAACACAATTTTACGCATACGTATGCTCTTGGGGGTAACCTCTACATATTCGTCCTCCTGTATGTATTCAAGGGCCTCCTCGAGCGAGAAAACAATTTTAGGGGCCAATGCCACAGCGGTATCGCTGCCGCTGGCACGCATATTGGTAAGCTGTTTTGCTTTGCAAATGTTAATCACCAGGTCGTCGGGGCGTATGTGTTCGCCAATAATCTGTCCGGCATACATTTCTTCGCCCGGCTCAACAAAAAAGCGTCCGCGGTCCTGTAGTTTGTCAATGGAGTAAGCGGTACCTACGCCTCTTTCCATAGCAATAAGCACCCCTGCAATACGGCCGGGTATGTTGCCCTTGTAAGGCTGGTATTTATCGAAACGGTGGGCAATAATGGCTTCTCCGGCGGTGGCGGTAAGCATTTGGTTACGCAAACCTATAATTCCGCGCGATGGAATGTTAAACTCCAGGTGCTGGTAATCGCCTTTAGGCTCCATTACCATCAGTTCGCCCTTATGCTGGGTAACAATGTGAATGGCTTTGCTCGATGCTTCTTCGGGGCAGTCAACGGTCAATACCTCATAAGGCTCGCATTTCACGCCTTCAATTTCTTTTACAATAACTTTAGGCTGGCCCACTTGCAACTCATAGCCTTCGCGGCGCATGGTTTCAATAAGGATAGACAGGTGCAAAATACCACGTCCGTAAACGAGCAATGCATCCGGCGAAGCGGTTTCTTCCACTTTCAACGCAAGGTTCTTTTCGGTTTCGCGGAACAAACGCTCGCGCACGTGGCGGGAGGTTACAAACTTGCCTTCTTTACCAAAAAACGGTGAGTTGTTAATGGTGAAAAGCATATTCATGGTAGGCTCATCCACGTTAATGGTAGGGAGTCCTTCCGGGGTTTCAAAGTCGGCAATCGTATCACCGATGTCAAATTTTTCAATACCGAATACGGCGCAAATATCACCTGCCTTTACCTGGTCGGTACGCTTGCGGCCCAAGCCTTCAAAGGTGTAAAGTTCTTTTACACGGCTTTTGTCAATCTTACCATCACGGCGGACGATAGAAATTGGCTGGCCTTCTTTAATTGTTCCTCTGTAAACCCGTCCAACCGCATTTTTGCCGGTGTAAGAAGAATAGTCGATAGAGGTAATTTGCATTTGCAAGGTTCCTTCGTGCATTGGCGCAGGTGGGAAATATTCAATAATCTTATCTAACAATGCGCTGATGTCGGTGGTCGGTTTTTTCCAATCGTCAGACATCCATCCGTTTTTGGAAGAACCATAAATGGTAGGGAAACCCAATTGAGCTTCGGTAGCATCTAACTTGCAGAACAAATCAAATACGGCTTCGTTGGTTTCTTCGGGGGTACAGTTTGGCTTGTCTACTTTATTTACAACTACGATAGCTTTTAAACCACGTTCAAGAGCTTTTGTCAATACAAAACGGGTTTGAGGCATAGGGCCTTCAAAAGCATCTACTAATA
>DATHOL010000064.1:0-3185 GCA_035484895.1 Bacteroidia bacterium
AAACCTTGCTGGCAAATCCAGTCTTCAGGCACAAAACCATAGCGCGACATAGGCTCCATAGGGGCTATATAATTGTCTGTTCCCGGGAAATAGATTAAATATTTCTGCAAATAGGTCCATGAATCAAAATCTCCGTCAAACGGCTTATCAAAGCGGTTTGTAGTCATTACTATTTCATGCTTTATTCCGATGCTGTTGAACAATTGGTCGTATAATTTCAGCAAGCCCAATTCATCTGCTACGTGATTTTTTAATATAGCCTCTAACGTATTTGCATCTTTATCTGTAATATCTTCTTTTAAGGAAATACCGGTTTTAATACGGCTCTCAATCTTCCTTATTTTTTCTTCTTCGCTCATGCCGCCCAGCTTCATGGTATCTGTTACCTTTTTAGCTACCTGCATATCTTTTTTAGTAACACCTTTATTAAATACGTCATACAAATTCTGGCAGAAGTCGCTCCATGTGTCAAGCCTTTCCGTAGGATCTGCATTAGCATTGTAAGCATACTTATATTCCATGCGCATGAGTGCACCGTCATCTTCCGAAAATTCTTCTTTGTCGTACCCCTTAATATCGGTTCCTTCGCAATATATATGGCGCTTGGCTGTCATATTGCTATCGGTTTGCATATCCGGAAAACCATTATAACTCTTAGTGTCGAAAATAAGCGCCGGTGGAGAGTAAATATCCACATTTACTTTTTTGTGCAGGCTGTTAATGCGTATATATTCCGATCCGCTTTTGCGGGAAGGCTCCTGCAATGTGTACATATATTCCACTTCGCTGCCCGATTCAATTCCGTCAATTGCAAATATTTTAAAGCGGCCTAAATTCTGGTAATTATCCACATCTTTAATATTGGCTGAATTAAGCGTGGTTACTTTTCCATCTTTTGTAACAGATCTTGCTTCTATATTTTCCAACGTAACTCCATCGGGCATTGGGATGTACACGGTATTCGCTTCTTCTATGGCCTTATCGGAATTAACGCGGATAATCATGTGGCGGGTAATGTACATCACTACATTTCCATCCTCAAAATAATACTCAACAATGCGTTTGTCTTTAACAACTACCATTCCCATTTTTTGTTCGGCAGATGATAGAGCATGAATTTTAGGGGTATCATCCCATTTATAGCTTTTATATTCCGGATCAGGTGTAACTGTTGGTGCCTGTAATTGTGCATAGGTGCATTGTATCGCAACTATTGCAATCAGCAGAAATAAATATTTTTTTGAAAACATTTTCCTTGAAATTTTATTGTTTGGTTAATGTTACAGTTTCATTATAGGCCTTGGTAAGCTGGCGAATCATTTTATTCCAGCGGTCAAAATCTTCTTTATTGAGCATGAGTGTATTTATATAAATATAACTCCGGCAAATAATGTCGTTGCCTCTGATTTCGTAATTTATTTTAAACCCGAACATTGGATCGGAATAACTGCTGCCGGCAGGCAAATACGATACTTTATAACCTTTTGGAATTTCAAGTACGTTAATATTTTTGTTCAGGTTTTTATATTCAAATTCCCGTGGCGCTTCGCGGTCCGCTTCAATCAAATCATTCTGACGGGCTTTTTCCAATTGCATATTTATATACACATCTTTATCGTTTTTCAGGAGGTAATCATTAATTTCAAATTTGTAGCGGATGCCCAAATCTTTGTCCCTATCCTGCAAATTATCAAATGAAGAAGAATCAACCCTGAACTTGTTATTTCCTTTACGCAATAGGTCCAGTAACAAATCTTGCTTCTCTTTATTTTCATAGTTCATCAGCCGCCTGCCGGTAATTATTTTTTCATAACCTCTGGCCCGCAGATAGCCTCTGCCGCGTATTTCCAAATTATCAATGGTTAGGTATGTGGAATCAATAAATTGGTTTTTATCGGTGTCCATAACAGGCACTCTTATAATTTCAAACTTCCCCGGGCCCATGCCGACAAATGCCTCTTTGCCTTGTATCATGGAGGTAAAGAACTTAAACGGCGCATCTTTTCCGGTAGCATCCAGAAAGTAAGGCTTTCCGTTATCAATATAGGTGCAAATCATGTGATTGGTAGCCATAGGGGACGGAACATCCTGAAATGTATAAGGAATATCGCGTGTGCCAATCCAGGTTTTATAAGCATCCAATCCGGCAGCACGTATCATTTCGACAAGAGTGCTGGCCATGTCTTTGCAATCGCCAAACCGGCGGGAGCATACCAATGTCGCTTCTCTCGGAATAAAGCCACCAAGGCTGTCTTCATAAGCGATGTATGTAATATTATTCTGTACCCAATAAAATATGCGTTTTACTTTTTCCACATTGCTGGTAGCGCCGTTTGTAATGGAGTCAACTACTTTTTTTACCTCCGGTGAAATAGTTGTGTTTACATCTTTAACCATACTGTAAAACCAATCATACAGTGCAGTTGTGTCGCTCATTATTTTTTTCTCCGTACCATTGTTCATGTAAGAATCAAGCAGCACAATTACATGCGGAACATAGTAAGGTACAGAAGGAGAACCGTCATCGTTTTTAATTTTAGCGGCATTTTTATATACCCAGGAATAGGTGGTGTTTTTACCGCTTTGCTTTGTGGTAAATTCTACACTGTTATCGGTAGCATTAAATAACTTATAGCGAATTTTAACTCCTTGTGGAACAGTTACAGAATATTCCGCTTCTTCAGAAGGAGCAAATGTTTTGAAAAAGAACCTTCCGAACAAATGCGGGTCTGTTATCCTTTCGGTATAGGAAAGTACTTCCCTTGAGCCATTGGTAAGCCCGGGGTAGGTAAATTTATACGCACGTTCATCATCGTAAAATGTCCCTTCGGCAATTTCATTGGTACGGGTAAAATCTTTTACCTTTAGTGTTTTGAATTTATCACCATCCGGAATTAACGTACGTGCATCCAAATCTTTAATCGAGGAAAAATCCTGCCAGTAAACATCCCTGTCCATAAATTCAGAAGTCTTATCTGTCAGCAGCAGCAATTCTTCATAGGTAGCAGAGTATATAACGGGTGCATTGTTTTCAATTTTAATAACGGCATCTTCTTTGCGGGAAACATACACGGCATTTTCGGAAGAATATTTTTTCCGCAATTGAGAATACATATCTGCTTTTTGCGAGAATGACGGGATGCATCCGAGCAAGAAAAGCAAACCCAAAAAACTGCGTTTTATAT
>DATHOL010000065.1:0-3828 GCA_035484895.1 Bacteroidia bacterium
GATTGCGATGAGGTGTTGTTTAAAAAGGTGATAAAAACTGCCTTCAACCAACGCCGGAAAAAGCTTTCAAATGCAATGTCAAGCCTTCTGGAAGGCAAAAAGATGAAGGAGGAATTTGCACATAAACGGGCAGAGCAATTATCGTGGCAGGACTTTGTGGAATTAACCAATTTTATAAGTCAGCCGTAGATTCTCCGTTAAATGTTAAATTTGTACGATAAAGATTATATAAATACCGATGGCTACAGATAATTATCAAGGACACGACTACTACCTAATAGACGAACTATTGACAGATGAACACAAACTTATCAGGGATACAGCCCGAGCATTTGTTAAAAAATCTATCAGTCCTATTATTGAGGAAGCCTGCCAGAGAGCAGAATTCCCGAAACAAATTGTAAAAGGATTAGCGGAAATTGGCGCATTTGGCCCTACTATTCCACATGAATATGGAGGTGCAGGCCTCGATTATATTTCCTACGGAATAATTATGCAGGAAATTGAACGCGGTGATTCAGGAATCCGTTCTATGGCATCGGTTCAGGGTTCACTGGTAATGTATCCCATTTACGCATTTGGTAGTGAGGAGCAAAAAAAGAAATGGTTGCCACTACTTGCAGCGGGTGAAAAAATAGGTTGTTTTGGACTTACAGAGCCTGACCATGGCTCTAACCCGTCGGGCATGGTGAGCAATATTGTTGATAAAGGCGCTTACTATTTATTAAATGGGGCTAAAATGTGGATATCGAATTCACCTATCGCTGACATAGCAGTTGTTTGGGCAAAAGATGAAGAAGGTATCATTCGCGGTATGATTGTGGAAAGAGGCATGGAAGGCTTTACCACTCCTGAAACGCATAATAAGTGGTCGCTAAGAGCAAGTGCAACCGGAGAATTAGTATTTGATAATGTGAAAATTCCTAAGGAGAATATTTTACCTAACATAAAAGGTTTAAAGGGACCCCTCTCCTGCCTGAATATGGCGAGATACGGCATATCCTGGGGCTCTGTTGGCCCTGCGTTGGATTGCTATGATTCCGCATTGCGTTATTCCAAGCAACGTATTCAATTTGGCAAACCTATCGGCGGTTTCCAGCTTACCCAGAAAAAATTGGCTGAGATGATTACTGAAATCACCAAAGCTCAATTACTTTGTTGGAGATTGGGTGTTCTGATGAATGAAAAACGAGCCACACCTGCCCAAATATCGATGGCAAAACGGAATAATGTAAATATGGCTTTACAAATTGCCAGGGAGGCAAGGCAAATTCATGGCGGGATGGGCATTACGGGGGAATACCCGATTATGCGCCACATGATGAATTTGGAGTCAGTTATTACATACGAAGGAACCCATGATATTCATCTTCTGATAACGGGGATGGATGTTACCGGTATTTCAGCTTTCGAATAACATTTGAGGTAGTATGAAGACCTTTTCATGGTGGGAAAATATTACGGTTTTATTTTTTATTGCATTTTGTTCTGTTTGCAAGGTGGAAGCTCAATCGTGCGAAGACATTTTTAAAAAGATGTTTGAGAATATTAAAAATGTAAAAACTTTACGGACAAATATCAGCACCACCGAGCGGATTGATGACCATATTAATCGTGCTCATTTCGCTGTTAAATTGAATATTTCCCCTTATAAAGCGTACTCGAAAGATATAGATAAAGGTGTGGAATTACTTTACCTGGAGGGTAAAAATGATAATGAAGCCACGGTAAACCCGAATGGTTTTCCTTATGTAAATCTTAATTTGGATCCTTTAGGCAAAACGATGCGAAAAGACCAACATCAGACTATTACAAGGTTAGGATTTAATTATATTTCAGAAGTACTTTTCCATTCTCTATCAAAATATCCTGATGTATATACAAAGTATGTAAAACGTGATGCAGATACAGTTTGGGATAGTTACCCATGCTATAAAATAGAGATAAATTTTACAAACTATACCTTTACACAATATACAGTTACCGGAACCGATGAAACAATTACAAAACTGGCTGCAAGATATTTCCTGAGCGAGTATAAGTTACTCACTTTAAATAAAATCTCCTGGTATGATGACGTATTGAAAAACGGGAAGCAATTGCTTATGCCCAGCGCCTATGCAAAGTCTACTATTCTTATTATACGAAAAGACAATTATCTGCCTGTAGTTATGAGAATATATGATGATAAGGGTTTTTTTGAAGCTTACACTTATACTAAATTACAACTGAATTCAAGCATTCTGGATACTGAGTTTACTGAAAATTACCCGGGTTATCATTTTTAATAACCTCACATTCTAATACTACCTTAACAATATGTTTCAGGCAGAAGAAGCTTTATCAGACGCATTACAAAAAAGGGAAGAACAAGGTTTATTGCGCAAGTTATCAATCAGCGCAAAGCAAATTGATTTTACATCCAACGACTACCTGGGTTTTGCAAGGTCAGAAGAGTTATTTAAAATGATTGAAGAAAAAACAATTCGGAGTAAAAAAAGACTTGGGTCAGGCGGTTCAAGGCTATTATCAGGCAACTCGAAAGAAGCGGAAGAGTTGGAAATATTTCTGGCAAAATTTCATAATGCACAAACTGCATTGCTTTTTAATTCAGGATATGATGCAAATATGGGGTTGTTTTCCTCTATTTCAAAAAAGGGCGACACTATCATTTACGATGAACTGGTTCATGCCTCTATTCATGATGGTATGAAACTTTCAAAGGCTGATACTTTCTCTTTCCGGCACAATGATTTGACCCATTTAGAAGAAAGGCTAAATAAAACCGAGGGAAATGTTTTTGTCGCTGTGGAATCCGTTTATTCCATGGATGGAGACTGTGCACCGCTTAAAGTGATTTCAGATTTATGCGTAAAATATAATGCAAATCTTATTGTGGATGAAGCCCATGCCACAGGAATATTTGGTAAAGGGTTGGTCCAAAATTTCGAATTAGAAAATAATGTGTTTGCAAGAGTTCATACTTTTGGCAAAGCAATGGGATGCCATGGCGCTGTAATATTAGGTTCGGAAATACTAAAAAAATATTTAGTCAATTATGCACGCTCGTTTATCTACACAACTGCTTTGCCCCTCCATAGTCTTATTAGTATAGAATGTGCCTACCGGTTACTTGAAAAAAGCATATCCATACAAAATAAGTTGTCTGAGAATATTTCTTATTTCAGGAAAAAAATTGAAACGCCATATAAATGGCTTGACAGCATAAGCGCAATTCAAAGTCTGATAGTACCGGGAAATATTGAGGTAAGGGAATTATGCTCAAAAATACAGGAAAGAGATATGGATGTACGCCCCATACTCAGTCCTACTGTACAAAAGGGAAAAGAACGTATCAGGGTTTGTTTGCATGCCTACAATACAATAGAGGAAATAGACTTATTGTTTGAAACAATTGCCAACGCATGAGAAAAATATTTATTACCGGCATAGGAACTGGCGTGGGTAAGACTATAGTATCGGCAATTGTTACGGAAGCATTACAGGCCGATTACTGGAAACCTATACAGACTGGCTTTGGTGACGGCAAGGATACCGATATTATACGTGGTTTGATAAGCAATAAAAAAACTATTATCCATCCGGAAGCATTTTGTTTAGCCAAGCCTGCATCTCCATTTGCTGCCGCAGAAGAGGAAGGAATAAAAATTGAAATAAAAAACATTGCAATTCCGAAAACGGAAAATATTTTAGTGATGGAAGGTGCCGGAGGGCTTATGGTTCCTATTAATGAAGAGGAGCTAATGATTGATATGATTGAACAATGGGATGCGGAAGTTATTTTGGTTTCGCAAAATTATTTAGGCA
>DATHOL010000066.1:0-2199 GCA_035484895.1 Bacteroidia bacterium
CTACGCAACTAAAGCCTGCTACTACATTTTATCCTGCTGAAGGCTATCATCAGCACCATTACGACCATGAAGGTACTACGCCTTATTGCCATCACTATGAAGATAAATTTAACTAAGGTCGGAGCCCGACAGGCAATTAGAGCTATGTATCCCAAAAAAGGCACTTGATTAGTGCCTTTTTTATTTTTATTCAGCTATAAGCTTTTTAGTGGTAATAAATGATCCCGATTGCAAACGCAAAATGTAAATACCGGGAATAAGGGTTACACTTTCTTTAACTGTTGTGCTATTTATTACAAATGAATAAGAGTGCAACAACCTTCCGCAGATATCATATAAATCTGCAGAAGCTGTTTTCCCAATCATCGACGAAGAAAAACCCATAATAATTGCATCTTTTACAGGGTTGTTCACTTTTACTATATCACTATTATTTAATAGTTGAGAAGAACCTGTATTAATATGCGTATTATAAGTAACTCCGAGTTCAACGGTTACCGGATATTTATCGGAGAACTGCCATTCCGCGTTAAGCACGCTGGAAGGCGCAGATAAATTCTTTCCATTGGTAATGCTGTCATTTATATCTATGCCAACCCGCTTCCCGTCATTACCAACCGACTTCCATGAATTTGGTATATAGCGGATATAATCATAATTATTTATTATATTTCTCGAAAGAAAAACATGATCGAACCAATCATATCCACCTCCGGTATTACCGCATGAATTTGGATTAGATCCTGAACGGGTGGTAGTAGTAAGTTCTGCAGCAGCCTGAGATGGGTTAGTTGTCCAATCAATTTGATACGTAAGTTTATTGTCGGGATGAAATGGCGGATCATAAAACAAATAATTGGTATCTGAAGTCTGTGTTATTAATTCATAGCCAGGCTCTGTTGAATTATGGGTATTAAAATCGCCCATATAAATCAGGTTAGGTAAATGGCTAAACATAGCTTTCAGTGAATTGATCACTGTAGTCGCCTGTCCGTCCCTGCCGGAAGAAGATGAGCCCGAAATAGTGTGACATAATACCGCATAAAGATATGTAGTATCATGTGTAGTATTCAAATTAGGGTCTTTGTAAAAAAGTTTATACAGGTCTATGTCCTCTTCCCCCACATACAAAGTCTTTACAGTAAGAAAACCTATTTTATTCTGATTATAGAACAAAATACTCATATCATTATCTGTTGCCTGGCTTTGGTCCGTCAACGTGCAATAAGCATACCGGCCCGGATAAGCGGCATCCAAGGCTTGTGACACGATGCTATCAGCAAACCAAACAGGCGAAATACCATAAGGGTCGGAGTTGGTAAGTTTAATTACCTGCACTTTATCCAATCCAATTAAATCGGGATTAATATATTGCACTTCCGCTTTTAATTGTTTATCAAGAAAGGCTTGTGTACCCTGGCATCCATCGCCAAAATGCAGGGTGTTTTGCACCATAATACGGAGGGTATCATTCTGAGCATTACAATTCTTCGCGAAAGGAAATAATGCAATAAATACGAATAGATGGCTTACTAAAATATTTTTTTTCATGAAGGGGTTTAAATTTTCACGACAAACATACCACTTGAATGCTTTGTGTTTTAAGTGTTAACAATTTCATAACATAGGCAGCTATAGGACTCTTTCTTCTTATCTTTGTTTTTCACTTATACTCATTTTATGATAAAACTGCCAAGTATACAATCGTTGTTCAGTGAAATAGCTGCCACAACAAAGCGATTCCCGCTATCGGTGCTTTCTGCAGTTTTAATGACCACTTCTTTCATATATCTGACCCGCGAAGGCTGGAAGGTAAGCGAGGAGCATGCTTTTTTCTGGGCCAAATTATCAATGTGCGGTGCACTTGGATTGAGTTTCTCCCTGGCAACATCTCTTCTTGCAGAAGCTAAAGGATACAGCCGGAATGGTAAAATACTAACCCAGGTTATTACATTTTGCATTGTTCTGGTTTATTATTTCACAATTAACAACTATGAAGAGTTTAACCTCGATTCCTTTACCCAGTTTAGCTTATATATAATTGCGGCGCATTTGTTCGTTGCTTTTGCGCCGTTCATAGGGGCTAACCGGATTAATGGCTTTTGGCAATTCAATAAAACACTTTTCTTCCGAAGCCTGCTGTCTGGGCTTTATACAACCGTCCTGTATGGGGGAATTGCGCTTGCATTCTGGCTTATC
>DATHOL010000067.1:0-4238 GCA_035484895.1 Bacteroidia bacterium
TTAGTTTCCCATCAGGAGTAAGCGGGTTGTCTTTTGTTTTCTTGCCAACAAAGCCTTTATCGGTGTACCATTGGGTATGGTAATTCAGAAGGAACTGAAAAGCCCCTATCAGGAATGAGCCGCTGCCGCAGGCAGGGTCCACTATCTTAATGCTTTCAATTTGCTTCGGCGATTTGCCTTCTATCAATTTGCCTACCGTGTTCTGCACAATATAACTCACAATGTATTGGGGCGTATAATACACGCCACCCGCTTTGCGCACCTCGGGCTTTTCTTCTATTACGGCATGGTGGGCTTTGGTTATCCGTATTACTTTTCCGAGGAACTGCTCATACGCATTACCAATAATTTCCACAGGCATAATGCGGAAATCGTAGGAAGATTTGGGATAATACATTTCCCCCACAATGGTTTTCAAAATCTTGTTATCTACCTTCAGATTGTGGGAAATTTTATCTTTCTCAAAATCGAACAGTCCCGAATTGTATTTTTCATCTGCCTGTTTAAAAATATCGAACAGGTTGTGGTAAATATCCCCCGATTTAATTGCTTCCTGCAATTGCCCGTAATGCTCCACGCCCCTGTCCTCGCAAAAGCGCAGGAATATAAGCCTGTCAATAGTTAGCTGAACTACAAAGTTTATATCGTCTTCGGTAAGTTGAAGGTTATTGCGGGCAATGCTGGTGGCAATATAGGTTCTCCAATCATTCAGCGTTTCTACAAAATATTTGTCGAGCGTTTGTGAACCTTTTTTGTAGGTGTCGCTCTTTACAAACTTGTCGAAACGCCCTTTTACAACCGCATCGCGGGAGAAGGTATCGTAAATAAAATCAAACTCTTTTACATAGTCCTCAAATGGAATGTATTTGATTCTTGCAACGCTGGCGCTATCATTAAAATCGGGTTTCTTGGTACAGTCATACACCACAAACTCTTCAAAATTGGTGAGTATGGAAACAGGGGTTTGCGCACTCAAGCCATACCGCCTTATTTGAAAGGCAGGTTCCTTATTTACTTTCAGTTTTACCGAGGGCTTTTTAGCTTCTACAAAGAAAAGCCTTTTATCTCCGCTTCCCAGCAATCGAAAACCATAATCGGGGGCTTTCATCTTGCCATGAACCTTTACCTTATCCTCGTGAATTACTTCGCGGTATGCTTCCGAAGCTTCTTGGGTATTATCCATATCCCAACCCAAGGCCTTGAAGAACGGATTTACAAAATCCTGCCGTGTTTTGGTTTCGTTATATTCGGGCAAGTGATATTCCTCGCGGTGTTCCGCAAAACGCGCAACGAGTTTTTCAATTTCCTTTTTAGCTTCTTCCTTAGTCAAGACTTGACGTTAATAATAGTGTTAATAACAATGTTAATACAAAAGTGCAATACGTAAGCCATTTTAAGGCAAAATAAGGTAAATACATGTCAAATGTTATTAACAGATAAGCCTTTTTAAGGCTTGCTATCTCCGCCTCGGACTCGGTCCCTCTAAATAGTGTCTTTGGGCCAGCGGCCAAAAAGTGCAATACAAATGCCACCCATTTGCCACAGCAATTTAAATGTTACAGTTGGTTAAAATTGTAATATCAGCCGAAAGCCTTATACAGCAATGGATATATGGCATTTTTGCACGTTAAATTCCGTGAAAAATCGTAACATGAAAATTTAAAAAAATCGCAGGTTTTTGCACAAAAAAAGTCCCGCCAACCGGCGGGACCTTTCAATATTATTACGTTTTAAACTTTATTTTTTCTCCATACTTTGGGCCTGGGCATTTGAAATATAGTGGCCGTTATTAAATGCCATTACGCAAACGTCTTTAATACCGCCTGCTTTAGCCTTGTTCATGGCATCGGTAGCATCTTTATAGGAGGTATAAGAACCAACCAGGTAGTGGCTCAATCCGGCATTATCCTTCACAACCTTCATATCCTGGAACTGGTTGAGGGTGCTCATAAAATGCTGGTCGGGCGCAACAGAACCAAACACACCCAACTGAATTTTATAAACCAATCCGGTACCTACAGCCTGTGCAATGGCAGCAGCAGAACCCTGTTTAGGAGTACCGTTGGCTACAGCAGCAGCATTATTGGAAGCGGCAGGGTTACCACCACCTGTACCCGTTATAAAGGCATCGGTATAGCCAATGGCCCTCAGTTGATTCAGGTACTTCTGAGCTTCGCCAAGGTCAGTAAAATTGCCGGTGGTGTACTTATACAAGCCATTGGAAACAGTTACAGAAGCCTTGTCATTAATGCCCGCAAAGGTTATACCTTCAGCAAGTGGCACGTAGGTAGCGAGTAACTGAATTTTGTATACTCCGGGTGTATTGCTGTTATTGGTATTGTGGGCAGCAGCATTGGCATTTGAGCCATTAGCAGGCTTCAAGCCCGGTGCCGGTTTCGAATTATTGGATGGAGGATTTGTAACAGCAATGGCATTTTTCACCTTCCAGCTGAAAGGGTCAATTTGTTGTTTTGCATACTTTCCGGTAGTATCCATTTCCCTTTCATATTGCATTTGGAGGGCTGCTTCGGAAGTATCAAAAGTTCCGGGGCCATAAGGATGAACAGTATCTGTCATGTCAATATTGTCAACATAATCATAGCGATGCGTTTTGGGATGATCTCTCGTTAAATTGAAACGTAAAGAAACATAGCTAAAGGCGAACATGTCATTTGATAAAGTACCTTTTAACGGGCCGGAAACCTGCGGGGTTAATCCGTCAATATGGTCTGTAAAGGTATAGTGAAGTGTAGTTCCAACCATAAAATCGGCACGGGTTCCAACACGGAACATAAATCCAACTCCAACAGGAATGGCAAATGTTTGTTGGGAATATTTGCCGGAGCCATCTAAATTAAGTGACCTTACATCGGTTGAATAGTCGTAATTGAGGTTAAGTATTTTTGCATAGGCAGCATTGGAAGCAGTTTGAGGGGTGCTGCGTAAGGTACCATCTGACCAATTGAAAAACTGATTTCCATTTTGGTCATATATATTGGCTCTGGATAGAAACTCGTATGATTCAACACCTATTAATACAAAAGGAGTTACCTCCTGTTTAGGCAATAATTTAAAAAGGAAATTTATTCCGCCGCCGGCGATGGTTGATTGAAAGTTCCAATTTGCCGCAGTGGTATATTGTGTTTCGGCAAGGTTGCCATACAGAAACTCCAGGCTAAATTCTGTAACCGGAGAAAGCTTTTGAGAAAGCCCTAAATCATACCCTACCCGTCCGCTTGCCGGGCTCTGAATATTTGTTGTGGCTGCATTTGCTTTTACGTTTCCAACATAGGAAAGCATTCCTACACCTAACCTGATTATGGGGTGAATAACCAATTGCTGTTCAGTGCCATTATCGGATGGTTCTTCATTCTTTACCAATTTTGCCTGCTTTGCTGAATCTTTGGAGGGCAAACCATTACTTGTAATGGAAACGGCAGAAGCGTTTTTCCCTGCTAACAAAGAAAGCATTACTACCAAGTAGAAAAATACCTTATCTATCTTTTGCATAATTATGGATTCAAATAAATCTTTTTTTGTTTTAATAACAGTACTAACTATCGGTGTATACGAGAAATTAGGACAAAAGTATTCATTTTTTCCAATAAGCCTATTATTTTCCTGTATTTTAAGGGTAAATTAATGAATATAACCCGCCAATTGCATTGATAATCAAATCCCGTTAACAATTAAGTGCATTAAAATGCTTTTATTTTGGGTTCGGGTTATTTCCCCTGTTTTAAAGAATACCTACTTATACCATTGCTGGTGTGAAATCATTAATGCCTCCTGAACAGTTATGCGCGTACCCGAATTGTATGAAACTACAAATGGGCCAACTATACCTCTGTTTCTGAAATCCTCCCGGGCATCTCTCACCATTTTATAATCGGAATAATTACCTGCTGTGTACTTGGTAAACCCACCATTTAATTCGGTATTTACGGGGGTGTTTATATGCTTATGCAGGGAGAAATACGACACATCTACAGGATTATGCAAGGCCATAAGTTGTACCCGGTAGTTTAATCCGGTTTGTGATGCCGGAATGGAAGGGGTAACATTTCCTGTATTGGACGCTGTAACATTCCCTTTACCCACAGCCGGAGTTTTAGCATTCATTGCCTGTACTGTAGAATCATAGGCGCTTGGTTTGGCGGCTTGGTTATAGCTATTTTTTATAGTGTCGGCACGGTTAGTAACAACATTTCCGGTGGGGGTAATAACAAGAAAATTGG